>VGPU01000011.1 GCA_016882525.1 Cyanobacteria bacterium M_surface_10_m2_119
GCTCCCCCCCCCCGCACTCACCGCCCCGAGGATCACGAAGATGCTGCAGAGCAGGGCCGCCGTGGAGAAGCGGAGCATCCGGCTGCCCACCGCCGATCCGAACACGTTGGCGGCGTCGTTCGCGCCGAGCGACCACCCCAGGAACAGGCCGCTGGAGAGAAACAGCAGACCGGAAGCGAGCACCTAGAGCACCCGCTTGATCGCCAGGATCGAGAGCTCGTCGCTGATCTCCTCCGCCAGGTCGGCAAGACCATCGATGGCGGCGAGGGCCTCTCGCCCGAGCAGTTTCTGCTCCAGGCTGCGCTCGGAGGCGAACAGGGCGGTCTTGAGACGCAGCGTGATGCCGTCTGCCTCCGATTCGTAGACGCGGATCTGATTGATGTGATCACGCACGGCTTCCGGATTGCGGAAGAAGGCACGGGCTCCCAACACGGCAGCCTGCACGCTCTGCACCACCACGGTCACCAGGTCCTCCACCTGATTGATCCCTTCCTGGCCGTTGAACACCTCGGCGTACTCGATCAGCAAGTCCTGGAAGGCATTTTTGAGCGAATCCAGCAGGCCGTAGAGATGGGTGAGCAGCCTCAGCACATCCCCGCGGAATTCGGGGATCAGCATCTCGCTATAGAGGGTGTCGACCACCCGCCGGCGCAGCTGGTTGCAGCGCTCCTTGAGCTGGATCAACTGCTGGAGCTTTTCCTCCGTTTCCGGCACCAGGCCCCGCTCCAGCAGCAGCACCATGGCGCGCTCGAACAGGATCCCCCCCTCCGCCACCTTGTCGAGCAGCTCGTCAATGCGCAGCTCCAGGGAGCGGGTCTTGCCGAACAGGGCCGGGGAATGGTTCATGGGCGCCGCTCAGCGGTAGTTCTCGAACTGGAGCGGCACCTCCAGATCCTTCTCCTGCTCGCGCAGCAGGGCAATCACCTGCTGCAGGTCGTCCTTGCTCTTGCTGGTCACGCGCAGGCTCTCCCCCTGGATGGCCACGGTCACCTTCTTGATGCTGTCGCGCACGGCCTTGCTCAGCTTCTTGGCCAGCTCTTGGCTCAGCCCCTTGCGCAGCTTCACCACCTGCTTCACCTTGTTGCCGCCCACGGCCTCCGGGTCCTGGAAGTCGAAGATCTTCAGCGAGAGGTTGCGCTTGGTGGCCTTCTGCAGCAGCACGTCGCTCACCGCCTGCAGAGTCATGTCGCTGGCGGTGGTGATCGTGAGGCTGGTGTCCTCCAGCTCGATCTCGGTGCCGGAGTCCTTGAGGTCGTAGCGCTGCACCACTTCGCGCCGCACCTGATCAACGGTGTTCACCAGTTCCTGCCGGTCGAAATCGGAGACCACGTCGAAGGAGAAACTGTCAGCCATCGGGTCGAGTGCGGCCTGGAGCGCGGCAGAGGGGTATCCGGAGCCTAGAAAAGCGCTGCCGCCCCGGCACGGGGCCCGCCGGCTCAGCGGCGCGCCACCAGCACCCGGTGGCGCGGGTCGCAGGCCTCGGCGCGCACCGCCTGGAAGCCGGCCTGCTCCAGGGCGGCGGGCAGATCCAGGCGGAAATACTCCTCCAGGTAGGGCTCGGTGCTCTTGAGCAGGGTGGCGATCGGCGCCGGCAGCCGCCGGATCACGGCGGAGCCGGGGTCCTGATCCACCAGGGCGATCACACCGCCGGGCCGCAGCAGGCGCGCCGCCTCCGCCAGCACCGCCCGGGTGGCCGACTGGGGCAGTTCGTGGCAGACGAACTGCAGCGTGACCAGATCAACGCTGGCGGCGGGCAGCCCCGTCGCCTCGGCCGGGGCGTGATGCCAGGCCTGGATGCGGCGCTCGCCGTCGCGCACCCGGGCCACCGCCAGCATCTCCGGCGAGAGATCCAGGCCGCTCACCGCCGCGGGTTCCGGCTGGCGACGTGCCAGCCAGTCCGCCAGGGCCAGGGTGCCCACCCCCACCGAACACCCCAGATCCAGGGCATGGTGCACCGGGCCGTCGAGGCTGGGCTCAATCGCGGCAACGATGGCCTCGCGCAGGCGCTGCTGGGCTGCAGCGGGGCTGAGGACCTCCCCCGGCCAAACCCGCAACGCCATCGCGTCGGTGGCCTGCTCGGCCTCACAGGCGGCGGCCCAGCAGAGGTTGCCCTCTTGGTAGGCGTGGAAACGGGCCCGGTAGTAGGCGGGGGGCTGCGTCGCCGGGTTCACCACCGACGCCAGCAGGGGTTCCGCCTGCCGGCGCAACGCCTCCCGGCGCGCCCGCCAGGCGATGCCCCGCTTCTCCGCGGTGCGGATGATCACCTGGCGCGCCTGGAGAAACAGCAGGCGGCGCAGGGGCTCCACCGCCAGCAGGACGTCGATCAGCCGGCCGAGGGGATGGCCGTGATCCACCCAGTTGGGCGGTGGGGAGCTGAGGGGAGCGCTGGAGGCGGAGCTGGTCACGGGGGGCGAGGCATCCAGGGGATGGGGCCGCCATCGTGGCGTGAATCGTCGCGCGAAGGGCCGGGATGACCGCCCAGACTCACGCCAGATTGCAGTCCCGTCTCCGCCATGGCCCCCACCGCCGCCCTCGCCCCCTTCGCCTGGTCGCTGCTGCTGGCCGCGGGGGTGGTGGTCTTCAGCACCGTGCCCCTGGGAGCCGCCCGCTCCCAAGCCAATTTCCAGATGGCCGATCTGGCTGCTCCCCGGGCGATGTTCGATCGCCTGCCAGCCTGGGGGAAGCGCGCCGCGTGGGCGCACCAAAACTGCTTTGAAGCCTTCACCCTGCACGCCCCGGCCGCCCTGCTGTGTCTGGTGGCCGGCGTCACCAACCCGGTGGCGATCGCAGCCGCCTGGATCCACCCCGTCCTGCGCCTGGCCTACATCGGCGCGTACGTGGGCAACGTGCCACCCCTGCGGGGTCTCTGCTGGGCCGGCGGCCTCACCTGCAGCGGCATCCTCTATGTGGAGGGTCTGCGGGCGCTGCTCGGATGACAAAGGCCGACCGCCGGCCTAGACCAAGAGCTGCATTGCAGGCGGTGCCGATGGGCCGCGGGGTGAGGGCGAACACAACTGAGGCGAAGACAACTGAGCCGAGCGCAGCCCCACCTAACCGACGATCCTTCATCCGCCCCGGCACCACGAGCGGCAGCGCCCTGCTCGCGGCTCTGCTGGCACTGGCGACTCCCGCCCTGCTCGCCCCGACCGCGGCTGCCAACCCCCACCACGGAGCCCACCACGGAGGCAGCCACGACTACCGCGGCCATCACGGGGCACATCACCCGGATCACTGGAAACGGGATCCCAACCGCTGGCACAGCAGCCGCTGGAACCACAGCGAGCGCTACAACCACTGGAATCGCCCGGTCGACTACCGCCGTCACCATCCGGGCTGGGCTCGCCATGACTGGCAGCGCCACCGGCCGTGGCAGCACGGGTGGTATGGGCGTGGCTGGTATGGGGGCGCTCCCTCCTGGGGATGGTGGGCTCCCCAGGCCGCTGCCTGGGGCATCACCGGTCTGGCCACCGCCGCCACGATCAATGCCGCTGTGACCTCCGCCATTGATGCGAAGCAGACCACCTTCGTGGTGCCGGAGAGCACCTACCGGCTGGATTACGGCTCGATTGAGACCCCCAACGACCACGTGGTGACCTTCGTGGTCGACCGCGATGGCCGCAGCTTCCGCATGGATGCCGACTGCGCCGATGGCGAGCTCAACGGCCATGCCCCCACCAACGCCAGCGAGGCCCAGCTGCACAATGCGGCTTGCCAGGTGGCCTTTGGCGGCAGCTGAACCGTGATCACCACCCCCCCAGCCCCCGCAGGAAGACAGCCTTCTAGGCGAGATCCCTCAGAGCCTGGCGAAGCGCCCCGTAGCAGCGCTGCAGCTGGGAGGGGCTGATGCCCAGGGGCGGAAGCAGGTACACCACGTTGCCCAGGGGCCGCAGGTAGACCCCCTGCTCCAGACACTGGCGCTGCAGCTGCTTGCCGATGGGGTTGAGATAGCTCGCCTCGCCGGCGTCCAGATCAAAAGCCGCCACCGTGCCCAGGCAGCGGGGTCGCCGCACCAGGGGATGCTCCGCCAGCTCCTCAAGCAGAGGGGTATGGCGCACCTCGAATTGCTGATAGCGCTCCGGATTGGCCTGCAACAGATCCAGGGAGGCCAGCGCCGCGGCACAGCCCAGGGGATTGGCGGTGAAGCTGTGGCCGTGGAAGAAGGTGGCCAGGGGCTCTTCACTGATGAAGCCCTGATAGAGCCGTTCACTGGCCAGCGTCACCCCCATCGGCAGGAAGCCACCCGTGAGGCCCTTGGAGAGGGCCATCAGATCGGGCTGGATGCCAGCCCGGCGGCAGGCGAACAGATCACCCGTGCGGCCAAAGCCGGTCATCACCTCATCGGCAATCAGCAGTGCCCCGGCGGCCTTCACCCGCTCCGCCACGGCCCGAAGGAATACCGGCCGCACAATGCGCATGCCGCTGGCCCCCTGAATGAGGGGCTCGAGAATCACGGCTGCAGTGGGCGTCTGCAGGGCCAACTCCAACGCACGCAGTGCCTCCTGCTCCCGTTGCGCAACGGCCTGAGGATCCTCCTGCCAGTGGGTGTGGGGCCAGGGCAACCGGGCCACCGCAAACAACAGCGGCTCGTAGGGGGCGCTGAAGAGCGAGCGCTCCCCAAGGGCCATCGCCCCGAAGGTGTCGCCGTGATAGGCACCGTCAAAGGCAATCAGCTGGCGGCGCTGGCCCGCCTGGCCGCTGCCACCCTCCTGGTTGCGCCACCACTGCCAGGCGATCTTGAGGGCCACCTCCACAGCGGTGGAGCCGTTGTCGGAAAAGAAGAGCCGCTCCAGCCCCGCCAGGGCGCTTAGCCGGGTGGCGAGCTGTTCGGCGGGAACATGGCTGAAGTTGGCAAAGATCACCTGCTCCAGCTGCAGGGCCTGGCGGGCGATGGCTGCCGCAATCGCCGGCTCACTGTGGCCGTGCAGGGTCACCCACCAGCTGCTGATCGCATC
Source organism: Cyanobacteria bacterium M_surface_10_m2_119 (assembly GCA_016882525.1). Taxonomy (GTDB): domain Bacteria; phylum Cyanobacteriota; class Cyanobacteriia; order PCC-6307; family Cyanobiaceae; genus NIES-981. Next base: position 4,953 of record VGPU01000011.1, read on the forward strand.
GAGGAGGCGCCGCCCATCCGCCAGCTCCAATTCGCACCCCCGGGCCGCGCGCACCTGCAGGGGCTCGGGACTGGTGCGCACCTGGGTGGTGGGATGCCAGAGGTGGGGATGCCAGCTCATCGATGGGGCAGGGCAAGGGGGCAGGGGAACGAGGACGGTGGGGAGACGGGCTCCAACAACGACCCTCAGTCGCTGGAGGAAGCCGGGGAGCTGGACCGTCGGGCCATCAGCACCAGCCAGTAGGCCGCTGCAATACCAATCACGATCACACCGAAACCAGCCATCAAGGCCGGCTTGTTTTCAGCACCGGGAGGCAGCACGATCACTTTCCGGGCCACGGCCGTCAGGGCCGTGAGCAGCACGAGCTCAATCTGCACCACGTGGTCACGCAGGTAGGCCGTGATGTTCTGAAGCACTTCGAGGGCAATGAAGATCAGCAGCAACCGATCCAGAAGCTTGATCAGGCTGCCATCAAACCAGTTGGTCTGCAGGTTGACCATTTTGAGAACGGCATCGCTGAACAATTCCAGCGTGCCCATCCCCACCACGATGGCCAGCAAGACGGCAAGCAGCTTGGCCAGGAGCCTCTCATAGCTATGAATGCCGGAGAGAAAACGGTTGTCGTTGAGAAACTGCATCAGCATTGCAAGGGTGGAGGGGACAGAGCGAAAGGCTCGCACGCGTCGACGAAAAACAACCCCGTCTGCGCAGGCGAACGCAAACGGGGCGAAATCAGCCTAAGAAGATAAGCCAGAAACTGTGGCTTCGGCTAGAACTTGTGATCCCTTAGGGCCTCAACAGGGTAGATGTAGGTGATGATCGAAAAGTCCGCGTAGTACTTGGCCTCGATTTCCTTGGTAATCTTATCGGCCAACTCACGAGCGCCCGTCAGAACCTCGATTTTTACATTTGAAAGCGTGTGCGAGACGCTGGGCTCACCCGTTGAACGCACATTGCGACTTCCCTCGCCTCCGGCGGCATTAACCGTATAGCCAGTCGCACCCGATGCCTTGATGAGCTTGGTGAGCTTCTTGGAGAGAATCTCCTCGGCGACAATCACCAGCTTCCAAACCTGTTGACTCATGATTTCATACCGTAGTGAATTAGAATAGTTAAACGTTAACGGCCAACCATCATCTCAGCAATCCCGATGAACAGGGGAATGCAGATCGCGATGGCCACCGGCGTACCGATAGCGGTGGAAGCTCCGATGTAGGCCGAAGGGTTCGCCGAGGGAATGCCAGCCCGCAGCGTAGGGGGGCCAGAGATATCAGAACTCGAGGCTGCGATCACAGCAAGCACCACAGCTCCGCCGATGCTGAAGCCGGTGAGCTTGTGAATGATCAAACCCAGACCGAATGCCAGGAAACCATGGATGATTGGAACGAAGAAGGCGTAAATAGCAAACCACTGGGCCACCTTACGGAGCTCGTTCATCCGCTGCGCTGCCTCCATACCCATGATGATCATCAGAACCGCCAGGAAGCCGCGGAACAAGGGGTTGAAGAAGCTCTCGTACACCGGCTCAGGTTTCGTGAGAATACCGAGGGCGACACCCAAAAGCAGGGCCGTAACAGCGGAGCTCTGGAGGCTCTCCTTGATGATCGGCCAAATCTCCACTTTCTCCGAGGCCTGCCCTTGCTTCGTGAGATACACACTGGCCACCACGATCGCCGTCACCAGCGCCGGGATATCCATGAAGGGATAGAGGGCAGCCGTCCAGGCCTCATAGGGAATCTTGGCGGCATCCAGGCCGGGCAGCGCCGCTGCCAGGGTGGAACCACTCACGGCACCGAACAGACCGCCTGTGGCCACGGCATCCGGCACCTTGATGCCAGGCATTTTGCCGAGCGTCCAGCGGCTGAGAAAAACAATCCCGATGCCCAGCAGAACAGCCGCCACTGCCGGAAGAAAGATCTCGGAGGGATTGGAATTGCGGATGGCAATACCACCCGTGAGACCAGTCTTCATCAACAGAAAAAGCTGATGAACTTGTAAATCGAATCGGGGATAGCCAGCTGACTTCCCAAGGCGGCGACCACAATACCGCCAAGAAGAAAACCAAGGGTTGGCGATTGAAGCTGCTCAAGAAATAGCGTTAGAAATTCAGACACAAGAGTGCTTTGGAGATTGAAAGACGAACAAGAGAAAGAAGCAATCCGAGGATGGTGGCAGATCCCGGCTCTTCAGGGGGATAGAGACCATGGGCTCAGCGCATGCCCTGAAACAGAGTGATCGCGGTCTTCGTGAGCACCTCGAGCTCATCGACCCGCTGCAACCAGCCCTGCTGGCGAAAATGCCCCAGTGATTTGGTGACGGTGACCCGCGACACACTGGCCATTTCCGCCAGCTGGCGATGGGTGAGATTCATCGCCTCCAGGGGGACGGAGCGCCCTTGATCCGTGGCGGATCCAAACCGCTCCCCCAGCCAGATGAGCAGGTTGAACAGGCGGGCTTCTGCAGGCCGGATGCGGGTGAGCCGAAGCAGCATCCCCATCTGCTGCATGTGGGTGGCAGAGCAGCAGAGGTGCTCAGCGGGATCAGGATTCCACTCCAGAACCCGGGCAGGTGCGAGGGCCCGCAACTCCACAGGCTGGTGCGTGAGCAGCTCAGGCATCACGATCTCTCCAGGCCCCCAGATCCCCAGGGTGAAGACCTCGGCCTGATCGGTCCATCCAGTGGCTCTCAGATAGCCATCTTTCACGCACCAACTGAGATGAACTGGCAGGGATTGGTCCGCCTCTAGCGCCAGCTGCAAGCCTCGTTCCGACATGATTGAGCGCATTGCAAGCGAATGCAAACGATGGGATGCCAACGGTGCCGGTGAGCACCTTGAACTGTTGCCGAGGAAACGCAGGCAACAGCGATTTCGCACTGGGGCGACGATCGGGCAGCAACTCCGATTGCATTGATAAGACTTTCTGACTGGATTTTCAACGCCGAAGTTCTCAAACAACAAGCCAATGTTCTGGCAATACATTCCTGGCCATTCATCCATGCCCATGCCATGAAAAAAGCGGCCCTGATGGGCCGCTGCTCCTCCTCTGTTGTCGTGGCCCCCGGCCGGCTCAGGCCTCGAGGTAATCCAGATATTCGGTGGAGAGCTGGCGAATCGAGGCCGTCGCCCGCCGCTCCAGCCCTCGGGCCGTATCCCGGGTGATACCCATCTGCCGGGCCGCCGCACTGAGGCTGAGGGGCTCGGTTTCACCGATGCCGTAACGCAACCGCAGCAGTTCCGCCTGCTGCTCCGGCAGTTGGCGCAGCAGGCGCTGGATGTCCTGGCGCATCAGGGTGGAGGCCACCTGCTCCTGCGGGCGGCTGAGCTGGCAGGCCAGGCTGTCGAGCAGGCGGAGCTCCTGGTCGTGGGGGTGAAGGCCGTCGAGGCTCAGGGGCTCCTGGGCCCTGAACAGGGCCTCGCGGATATCCAGCGGCTTGAGGCCGGTGGCGGCGGCCAGCTCCTCCAGGCTTGGGTCGCGGCCCAGCTGGTGGCTCAGGGCCTGCTGGGCCTGGCGCAGCCGGTGCAACTGGTCGACCATCGTGGAGGGCAGGCGGATGGTGCGGCTCTTGGCCATCAGGGCGCTGCCGATGCCGTCGCGGATCCACCAGGAGGCGTAGGTGGAGAAGCGGTAACCGCGGCTGGGGTCGAAGCGCTCCACCGCCCGGATCAGGCCGATCGTGCCCTCCTGCACAAGATCCTCCAGATCACCGGGACGGTGCTGGTAGCGGCGGGCCATGCTCACCACCAGGCGCAGGTTCGCCAGCACCATCCGGCTGCGGGCCTGGCTGGCCCGGCGCAGGCAGCGCTGCAGCTGGGCCACCGCCATGCCGGCTTCCACCGCCCAGGCATCGAGGCTGGGCTCCAGGCCACCGGCACGGAGCTTCATTTCTTCGGCCACCTCGAGCAGGCGGCGGCCAGCCTGCACCTGGCGGGCCAGGCTGATTTCTTCGTCAGGGGTGAGCAGCGGCGTGCGGCCGATGGCGCGCATGTGATGGCTGAATGCGTCGCAGCCGCCCGTGAGGCGCTTCTGTGGCGCAGGCATCGGAGGATGTCTGACGTTGGGTCGGCAAACGTTACTGAGGAGATGTGGGGCTTGGGTGCCTGGAGAGCCCGAGATCAACCAGACCATCCAATCCCCGTGATCAGGTTTGCTGATCGCCACGGAATCGCAGGCTCGCGACCATGAAAAAAGCCCCGAAAACGCTCGGGGCTTGGGCTGCAATCGCTGAGAGGCGATCCGGTTCAGGCGATGCCGGAAACCGCCTGGCGCAGGGCCTCAAAGCGACTCAGGCTGGTGCGCTCGCTGGGAAGCTTCTGGAACAGTCCTAGCTTCTCGAGGCGGCGCCGGGTGGTGTCGGTAGCACCAACCACAAACACCTGCCGACCCTTCTCGATCGCCTCTTCCACCGCATTCTCAACGGCCAGAGCAGCCGTCACACCGAGGTGCGACACCTCACTGAGGTCGAAGATCACGGCCTTGCAATCGCGGATGGCGTTGTGCTCACGGGCGATGGCTTTGGCCACCCCAAAAATCATGGCGCCGTTGAGTTGGAACAGCAGCACCTGCCCCTTGCCCTGATCGAGCAGAGCTTTCTCCTCGTCGGGAATCATCAGGCCACCGTCGCCGGTGCTCACCGACTTCACCGATTTGCTCTGGAGAGCGCTCATCTTATCGATCGTGAGGATGTTGGCGATGAACACGCCCACGCCCACGGCCACGATCAGATCCACCAACACGGTGAGGGCGATCACCAGATACATGATCACGGCACCGCTGATCGAAATGCGGTGTGCCCGTTTGATGAAGCCCCAGTCGACGATGTCGACACCCACCTTGAGGGCAATACCGGCCAGCACGGCCTGGGGAATCTGGGCCGCCAGCCGGCCGCCGGCCAAAATCACCACCATCAGGATCAGGGCCCGGCTGATGCCGGAGAGGGCGCTGCGCCCCCCGGCCTGGATGTTCACCACCGTGCCCATGGTGGCGCCGGCGCCGGCGATGCCGCCGAACAGGCCGGACACCAGGTTGCCCAGGCCCTGGCCGATCAGTTCCTTGTTGGAGTCGTGCTCGGTGCGGGTGACGCTGTCGGCGATCACGGCCGTGAGCAGGGCATCGATGCAGCCGAGCATGCCCAGCACGGCCGCACTCACCACCATGGTCTGCAGCTGGGCAGGCGCGAAGGTGGGGAGCTGCAACTTGGGAAAGCCCGAGGCGATCTCGCCGATCCGGCGGATGCCCTCGCCCCCTTCACCGCCACCGCTCAGCAGGGTGAGCGAGAGCAGGGTGCCGATCACCAGGGCGATCAGCTGGGGCGGCGCCACCTTCTTCACCCTGGAGGGGGTGAGCCAGAGGATCGCCAGGGTGATCACCGCCAGCAGCACCTCGGTGGGCCTGGCGTTCTGCAGCAGCTGGGGCAGGGCGGTGAGCGTGCCCATCACCCCGCCCTTGGGAATCGCCTGGCCGAGGAAGGGGCCGAGCTGGAGGATGATCAGGATGAAGCCGATCCCGCTCATGAAGCCCGAGATCACCGTGTAGGGCATCTGGGTGATGTAGCGGCCCAGCTTCAGCACGCCGAACACCATCTGGAAGATGCCGGCCAGCATCACCACGGTGAAGGCCATGGCCAGGCCGTTCTCCGGATCCTGGGCCGTGAGGTTGGCAATCACTGCGGTCATCACCACCGTCATCGGGCCGGTGGGCTCCGAGATCAGGGTGGGGGTGCCGCCGAACAGGGCGGCGAACAGACCCACGAGCACGGCGCCCCAGAGGCCGGCGGCGGCACCGGCACCCGAGGCCACACCGAAGGCCAGGGCCAGGGGCAGGGCCACGATCGCGGCCGTGACGCCGCCGAACAGATCTCCCTTGATGTTGGTGGTGCTGATGTGATTCAGCACCCGCAGGCCCGGGGGCCGGGGCGGTGCCGTGGAGGTGGTCATCGCGACAGGCGAAGGTTGGCGCGGAACGATAGGCCGGTTGCCTGGGAACTGGGGCAGGTGTGCGCCGATCGATCGCCCCAGGTCTGCTCCGGGATGCCCAGGATGGATCAGCGGCCAGCGACTGCCGCCCCAGCCCACCCCCCGCCATGACCCTGCTGATCCTGGTGGCCCTCGCTTGGCTGGGCCTGCGCACGCTGCTGCTGCTGGGGCAGGTGGCGCGCCACACCCCGGAAGCTCGGCTGGCCCGCAGTTTTGAGCAGGAGCTGGCGCAGCGCAGGCTGCGCCCAGAGCTGATGGCCGGCCGCGGGGATCCCTGACCTGGCCGCCCTCCGCCCCAGCGGGGGGGCAGTTCTGCCTATACCCCTGCCAACCCAACCCGCAGGTTCATGCTTTTCCCTGCTCCAGTGCTCCTGGAGGTCAACTCCCACCAGCTTGAGGTGGCCGAAACCCTGATCCAGGTCGGCCGCTTCGTGGTGATCTTTGTGGTGGCCCGCGCCATCGCTGAACTGATGGTGCGGCTGCAGCTGCCGACCATCCTCGGTGAACTGGTGGCGGGGGTGCTGATCGGCGCTTCCGGCCTCCACCTGATCGTGCCCCCTGAGGTGCAGGCCCAGCTGAGCGCCGGCGTCACCGGTCTGGTGGGTTCCCTGGCTGGCCTCAGTCCTGAGAGCGTGCAGGAGGTCTACGACGAGACGTTCCCCAGCCTCCAGGCCGTGTCGCAGCTCGGCCTCTTCGCCCTGCTCTTTCTCACCGGCCTCGAGAGCGAGCTCGACGAGCTGGTGGCCGTGGGCGTGCAGGCCACCACGGTGGCCGTGGCCGGGGTGGTGCTGCCCTTCGCCCTCGGCACCGCCGGCCTGGTCTATCTCTTCCATGTGCCGCTGATCCCGGCCGTGTTTGCCGGGGCGGCAATGACCGCCACCTCGATCGGCATCACCGCCAGCGTGTTCGGCGAGCTGAAGTGGCTGAAGAAGCGCGAGGGCCAGATCGTGATCGGCGCCGCCGTGCTCGACGACATCCTCGGCATCGTGATCCTGGCGGTGGTGGTGGCCGTGGTGGGCGGCGGCGCCTTCAGCTTCGGCCCTCTGATCAAGCTGTGCCTGGCGGCCTTGGCCTTCGTGGCGGTGGCCCTGGTGCTCAGCCGCACCGCAGCCCCGGCCTTCGACTGGGTGGTGGATCGCCTGCAGGCCCCGGGCGATGTGGCCGTGGCCAGCTTCGTGGTGCTCACCCTCTGCTGCTTCGCCGCCCAGGCCATCGGCCTGGAGGCGGCCCTGGGGGCCTTTGCCGGGGGCCTGATCCTCAGTGCGTCCAAGCACACCCACGACATCGAGAACGCCGTCAAACCCCTGGTGGCCCTGTTCGCCACGGTGTTCTTCGTGCTGATCGGCACCGGCATGGATCTCTCGGTGCTCAACCCCTTCGATCCCGCCAACCGGGCCGGCCTGCTGGTGGCAGCCTTCCTGCTCACGGTGGCCATCGCCGGCAAGGTGGCCGCCGGCTGGAGCTACCTGAGCAAGGAGCCCACCAACCGCCTGGTGGTGGGCCTGGGGATGATGCCCCGCGGCGAGGTGGGTCTGATCTTCCTGGGGCTGGGCAGCCAGGCCGGCATCCTCACCCCCGCCCTGGAGGCCGCCATCCTGCTGATGGTGATCGGCACCACCTTCCTGGCACCCGTGCTGCTGCGTCTGGTGATCGGTGGCGGCAGCGAGGACCCTGCCGCGGCCCCGGCCGGCTGAGGCCGATACCTCTCCTGGAGCGCTCTGGCTGGATGGCCTGAAGGTGACGCACCCCCTCCCGGACACCCCCCTGAACGCCCCGGGCGGTCGCTATGCCGGCCGGCAGATCTGGCTCACCACGATGCACGGCAAGGAGCGGGCTGGGGGCCGAGCTCAGGCTCCACCGCACCGACACCGATCAGCTGGGCACCTTCAGCGGGGAGGTGGAACGCCCTGGCGATGCCATCACGACCTGCCGAGCAAAGGCGGAACTGGGCCTGGAGGCCACCGGCCAGACGCTCGGCCTGGCCAGCGAGGGCAGCTTCGGCCCCCACCCCGCCATCCCCTTCCTGGCCGTGGGCCAGGAAGTGCTCGTGCTCATCGACCGGGAACGTCGGCTCACCGTGGTGGAACAGCGGCTGGAGCCACGCACCACGTTCGCCAGCCGCAGCCTGCGGCTGACAGAGCTGGACTCCGAGCCCATGCAACGGTGGCTGGCTCTGGTGCGCTTCCCCAGCCATGGCCTGATCGTGAGGCCTGAGCCAGGCAGCGCAGCCGGCCCCAGCCAGGGACAGTGCATGCCGCAGAGAGTGTTCAGGGGCCCTGTTTCAAGGGAATCCACGAGCCCCGCCAGCTCGAGCAGGCCATGCGCCGCTGTGCAGGCCGGCGAGGTGATGGGCTGGTGCGCCTGGAGAGCGACATGCGTGCCCATTGCAACCCCACCCGCATGGCCAGCATTCGTCGGCTTGGATTTCAGCTGGTACGCGGCCTGCGACAGCCCTGCCCGGCCTGTGGGTCGCCCGAATGGGGTCCGCATGAGGGCATGGAGGGGCTGCCCTGCCGCAGTTGCGGCACCCCCACCCCCCTGATCGCCGCCGAGCGCTGGGCCTGCCCGGCCTGCGACCACAGCGAGCAGCGGCCCCGGCGCGATGGACGGCAACTGGCCGATCCAATGCACTGCCCCTGGTGCAATCCCGGAACGGTCAGAGCAGGGCCTGACGCAGGGAAAAGAAGCCAAACACCAGAAAAAGACCTCCACTCAGGCGATACAGGAGGCGCTCGTTCACCCGCCCCCCGATCCACTTGCCCGCCCCCACGGCGAGCCAGGTCACCAGGGCATGGCCCAGGAGCGTGCCAGCCAGCAGACCCACAAAGGTGAAGGCGGGAGCAGTGGCCAGAAAGATGGTGGCGAACTGGGTGCGATCGCCGAGCTCCGCCAGGAACACCAGCACAAACGACTCCCAGATCACCCCCCAGGCGCCGGAAATCCGCTGCCGTCCTTCGGCGGCGTCGATCGCCGCTTCAGCCTCCTTTTCCTCCTCATCGGCGGCATCGGCCACCAGGCCCTGGGCATCGATCAGCAGCTTCACGCCAAACCCCAGGAACAGGACCGCAGCAAGCCAGGGCACCACCGCCGCCGGCAGCAGTTCCTTGAGGCCGTAACCGAGGGCCAGCGACAGCAGGGTGACGGCCGTCAGGGCAACGAACGCCCCGAGAAAGACCCAGCGGCGCGGGTGGCGCACCGCCAGGATCAGCGCCATGAAGAAGGTCTTGTCACCCAGCTCGGCCAGGGTGATGGCCGTGAGGCTGGAGCCGAAGGCCGCGAGGGTGGGATCGCCGTTGAATGAACTGAACATCTCCCCAGAATCTCCTTGCGGGCGTTGACACGCCCGCGATCAGCTCAGTCAAAGAACATCAGGCTCACCACCTTGCCCATGTCCTCCGCCACCCGCACGCTGGCCAGCAGGGTCTCGCTGTCGTGGAAGGCGTAGCAGATCAACTGGTCGCAGCGGCTGATGATGTCCTGATTGCAGAGGCTGCTGGCCATCGGCAGGGGCAGCTCATCGTGCTCGGGCTTTTCCACCAGATGCAGCACCTGCTCCAGTTGCTCCCGCGACTCCCCCGGCTGCCGGTCGAGGCTCTGGGGAAGCAGCACCGTGAGCCGACCGGGATCTACAGCAAGCACGCTGCGGATCACCGCCGAGTTCACACCCTGGGCACCTGAGGTGATCAGGCTGTGGCCCTCCTGGGCCAGGGAGCGGGCCACCAGTTCCACTAGGTGAATGGACACCACAGGCACGTGGCGGCTGCCGAGAATGGCAATCCGGCGTTTGCTGCGGTCCTGGAGCATGGCCAACTCCTGGGCCAGCGTGTCGATCCGATCAAGAGACGGAAGATCCAGAGACCGGGTCACCAGTAGCCCGCAGCCGGCCCCCTGAAGCTAGCAGCGTCAAGGGATGCGGAGCGCCATCAGCGGGTCGGCGCCGCATCCGCGACGCCCAGGCGCTGAAAGAGCGAACTGAAATCACAGTGATCCTCCACCAGGCGCATGGCATAGGTGGCCTTCACCGCCTCATGCAACCGCACATGGCCGAAGGCCTGCTCGATCACTTCCACCGTGGTGAGGGTGTCATGGTCGACCTTCAGCAGGGGCACCTCCAGTTCCTCGGCCCGGGTGACGAGCTGGGGAAGAGGCTCACCGGCACCGGTGAGAATCAGGCACTGGGTGGACGCCTCCAGTGCGGCCAGTTGGATGTCGGTGCGATCGGCGCCCGTGACAACGGCCATGTTGCGACGACGCCGGAAGAATTCCATCGCCGAATTCACATTCATCGCACCGATCGAAAGGGTCTCGACCAACAGGTCCAGCCGATCGCGGCAGCACAGCACCTGGGCCTGGAGACGCCGGGCCAGCTCTTCGACCGTGACACTGCGCAGCAGGGGACTGCGGGGCATCACACCCGCCACGGGAATGCCCAGCCGCTCGAGGGCGGGGGCCACCTGGCGGCGCAGAGGCTCCACCCCATCGGGGTCAACGGCGTTCAGCACCACCCCGGCCAGCCGGTCCCCCAGGGCCTCGCGCGCTGCCAGGAGGGGATCGATGCTGCAGCTGTCGATCCACAGGTGCACCAACAGAACCGTTGCCTGGAGGCCGGTGGCCAGCTCGGGCAGACTCAGCCCATAAAGAAGACCCTCATGGAGGCTGCCGGCCGCCTCCAGCAGGGTCAGCCCCTCACCTCCGTGCAGGGCCAGATGCTGGCGGAGGTCCGCGAGGGCCTCCGCCGACTCCCGCCCAGCGGTCAGCAGACGCTGCTCCACCAGGCCGGGATCCTGCAGATGGAGCGATGGAATCAGTTGGGTGTCGGCCAGGCCCAGGGTGCTGCCCACAAAGCGGACATCGGCATCCAGCAGGGGTTCGCCAGTCGGCAGCGGTTCTCCGGGGACCAGGGTGGCCAGTGGCTTGCCGAAGCGGAGATGCACCCCGCGACGCAGCATCTGGCGGCCGAGGCCAAGAACCACGGCAGACTTGCCGCTGAAGGGTTCACAGGAGCCGATCAGCAGGGTGGGGGCCATCGATCTCCTGCGGCGCGGCTCAGGCTAGGCCACTCAAGTGCTGGGATCCTCGGCCGTTCCGGGCTGCTCACCGGTGAACAACCAGCTCCAGAACGCCACCGGGAACTCATCACCCTGGCGCTGCATGAGCCAGCTCACCAGTTGGTACGCAGGCAGGGAAAAGGTGTAGTTGACCTGCGGGAAGGCCGGGAAGCGGAGCTGACAGCTGAGGGCCTCCAGCGGGGCCGGCTCTCCCTCCCACTGCAGGGTGAAGCGATGATCCCGGCCCTCGGCGATGCGCCGCCGACCGTCCCAGGAGCCACTGAGGAGCTGGGAGACCGCCTGCTCCAGCAGGCTCTGGTAGGCCACGCCGCCGCAGTACGGCGCGAACAGCGGAAAGAGCGGCTCAAGCACGCTGGCCGCATCGCCGCCCGAAGCCCCGACCGGAAAGCTTTCCGGGGAGCCGAAGGGCACTGGATTTGGGGCGAATGGAGCGTCCGTGGGAGGAAGGGAGCGAGAAAGGAACCGGGGCGGTCAGGTCGACTGCGAGGAGTGCCGTCGAACTGAGACCGGGAACTCAAGAAAGCTGAGACCGGGACAGTTGAACTGGCAAATATTACGACCGGGAGAACAACTCAGGGCCGCCGGTTTACGGGTGGGAGATGTCTGGCGACCTGTCATTGCAGCTCTGGCACAAAGCCGGGCGATGCCTGAGGTCCCTTCACCTTAGTCGGGCTGGCCAGGGCTGAAAATCACCGGAGCAATCGCGCGCGAGGCCAGCCGGATGGGGGAGACGAGCAGCGTCGGGGGCCGCCCACCCTGCGTGGCCATCACCGGAGCCAGCGGCAGCCTTGGCCAGGCCCTGCTGCGGGGCTGGCACAGCCGCGGTGCCCGCCTGATTGGTCTCAGCTGCGGCCCCCGTCAGCTCGACCTGCGGGACGCCGCCGGTCAGCTGCTCCCCCTGCGGGATGAGACCTGGTGCGTGGGCGAGGAGGACCGACTCGCGCCCCTGCTCGAGGAGGTGGATGTGCTGGTCCTCAACCATGGGGTGAACGTGCACGGGGACCGCAGTGCGGCGGCAACCGAGCAATCCCTGGAGGTGAACGCCCTGAGCAGCTGGCGGTTGCTGGAATTGTTCGCCCGGGTGGTGGCCGAGCGACCGGAAGAGCCCGGACGCCCCAGACCTGAGGTGTGGTTGAACACCTCGGAAGCCGAGATCCAACCGGCCCTGAGTCCCCTGTACGAAATCAGCAAGCGGCTGGCCGGCCAGCTGCTCAGCCTCAGGGCGCTGGATCTGGCCGATGACCCGAACGGGCCGCGGTTGCGGATCCGCCGCCTCGTGCTGGGCCCCTTCCGCTCGGCCCTCAACCCCATCGGGTTGATGGGGGCTGACTTCGTCGCCACTCAGGTGCTGGCCCAGGCCGGGCTGGGGTTCAACCTGATCATCGTCACGCCGAACCCCGTCACCTATCTGCTCATGCCCCTGGCGAGCTTCGGCCGCTGGCTCTATTTCCGGGCGCTCACGCGAAGCAGCCGTTAACCCCTGCCGCCGAGACGAACCGCAACCGCGACAGACCCTCAGAAGTCGCGATCCGTGAGGATTTCGCAGCCATCGCTGGTGACCACGATGGTGTGCTCCCACTGGGCCGAGAGGCTGCCATCCACGGTCACCACGGTCCAGCGATCCTTCAGGGTGCGGCAGGCCTTGCTGCCTGCATTGAGAATCGGCTCCACCGCCAGGGTCATGCCGGCCCGGAGCTTCATGTTGGGCAGCTCGCGGGTGCGGTAGTTGAAGACCGAGGGCTCCTCATGCAGGTTGCGGCCGACGCCGTGGCCGGTGTAGTCCTCCACCACCGCATAGCCATGGGCCTCGACGTGGTCCTGCACGGCGGCGGCGATATCGAACAGGGTGTTGCCGGCCTTGATCTGGGCGAGGCCCTGCATCAGCGATTCCTGGGCGACCCGAGCCAGCTGCCGGGCCTCCTCAGGGGTCTCCTCACCCACGCAGACGGTGATGCAACTGTCGCCGTGATAGCCGTCGAAATAGGCCCCGGTGTCGATCTTCACCAGATCACCGGCCTGGATCACGCGCTTGTTGCTCGGAATGCCGTGCACCACCTCGTTGTTGATCGAGGCGCAGATGCTGGCAGGGAAACCGTGATAGCCCTTGAAACTCGGGGTGGCACCCATCTCGCGGATCCGCTTCTCCGCATGGGCATCGAGATCGCCCGTGGTGAGCCCGGGGGCCACCATGGCCTGGATCTCCCGCAGCACGGTCGCCACAATGCGGCTGGAGCGGCGCATCACCTCGATCTCGCGCGCACTCTTCACCTCCACGCCCCGGCGGCTCTTCTGAATGCTCGGGCCGGTCTGCACCAGGGGCCTGGCCCGGTTGCCCCCCTCGCCCATCAACCCTGCCGCCTTCTCCCTGGCGGGAGCACCGGCAAGGTTGCCCTTGGTGCTGGCCAGCAGATCGGCGAAGAGATTCATGGGGAGGGCAGAAAGGAGGTGGTGGGAGGCGTGTGGGCGCTCCAACGGCGCTGGAAACAAGCTATCAACGACTCCAGGATCACCGTGCTGCCCCGCTGCCGTGAAAACCCTGTTCCTGCGCCGCTGGCATGCGGGCCTGGCTCCAGTGGTGCTGCTGCCCCTGGCGGTGACCGTGAGCACAGGCATGGCCTACCGGCTGCTGCGTGACTGGGGCGGCCTGGGCCGCGACCAGGCCCACGTGCTGATGGTGCTGCACGAGGGAGAGTGGCTGAATCGCTGGTTCGGCAGCTCGGGCGAAACGGTCTACGTGCTGCTCAACGGCCTGGGGCCTCTGTGGATGCTGGTGAGCGGAGGAGCGATGGCCCTGAACCGGCTGCGCCGGGGAGGGGGGTGACCCCCCAGCCGGTACAGTGGCGGTTTGGTCGGACATGGCGACGTCGCCCAACGCGAGCGGCACGCCGACCCGATCCGACCCTGACCGACCCGAGCCAGCCAGAGACGTCGATGACCACTGAAGAAACCGTAGAGGCAACCGCAGCGGAGACACCCGTGGCCGAGGCAGCTGAGGCTCAGGACGCTGCGGCCGTAGCCGCCCCTGCGACGTCGGCGCCCACCACCGGCAAGCTCTGTGCTGCCGACCTGATTCGGGCATTTGAGGCTGAACAGCTCAAGAGCGATCTTCCGGAGATCTATGTGGGCGACACCGTCAAGGTGGGCGTTCGCATCCGTGAAGGCAACAAGGAGCGGGTGCAGCCCTACGAGGGCGTGGTGATCGCCAAGCGCCACGGCGGCCTGAACGAGACCATCACCGTTCGCCGGATTTTCCAGGGTGTCGGCGTGGAGCGGGTCTTCATGCTGCACAGCCCTCAGGTTGCTTCCGTGAAGGTGGAGCGACGCGGTAAGGTGCGTCGAGCGAAGCTTTTCTATCTGCGCGATCGGGTGGGTAAAGCCACTCGCGTCAAGCAGCGCTTCGACCGCTGAGGATCATTCCCACCGGGAATCCATCCTCACCACCTCCAATCGGGGACATCGGCCCTGCGCCGTTAGTTCAGTTGGTAGAACGCAGGTCTCCAAAACCTGATGTCGGGGGTTCAAGTCCTCCACGGCGCGTTCGATGTCCCCACCAACCAGTGGCTCACCAGTTGTATGCCGGTGATTTTCACGTCAGTTGAAAGGCCATTGGTTTTTGTCTGCCCCGCAGTTTCCTTTTCCCAAACATGGAGTTGGATCTTCAGCCCGGAGATGTGGTCAAGGTGCTCGAATCAGCAGCCCTCGGCTGGGTTCGTGCCCGGGTGATTCGGGTCAAATCAGGTGGCCGCGTGGTTGTTCAGAGCGATCAGGGCCGTGAATTCACAGCCCGTGGCAACCAGGTTCGCCTGATCGAGCCTGCCGGGTTCCGTCCCTGACGTTCGATCCCCCTTTCGGAAGAGCAGAACGCAGGCTTGCGGCCTGCCTTGGCTGCCGATTCTTGAGGCTCACCCCAATGGGTGGGCTTTTTTGATGGGCGCTGCCCCCCGTGAGCCATGGGGAGACCCGCGTCGGAGGGCGGCAGTTGACGAAGGGGGGGGCCAGCACGGATACTTTCTTGGTCGCGCTCGCGACAAATGGCTGCCGCCCGAGGGCAGGAGCCAAGAATTCAAAGCTCTGCAGGTTTGCCGTCTCCGACTGGCAATCTTCACCAGTTGTTTTGAATCATCAGGCACAAGCCTGGGACTGTAGTTCAATCGGTTAGAGCACCGCCCTGTCACGGCGGAAGTTGCGGGTTCGAGCCCCGTCAGTCCCGTTTTCAACTTCAGGAGATCCTGCAGTGGTTGCTGAGGTCAGTGGCGCACGTCCAGTTCGTGTGCGCCTGGCCCCCAGCCCGACGGGGACACTCCACATCGGCACCGCCCGCACGGCGGTGTTCAACTGGCTGTTCGCCCGGCACAACAACGGCCAATTCCTGCTGCGCGTCGAAGACACCGACAAGGAGCGCAGCAAGCCCGAATACACCGCCAACATTCTCGAAGGGCTCCAGTGGCTCGGTCTGGAATGGGACGGCGTCCCCGTGATCCAGAGCGAGCGGGTGGCCCTGCACCGCGCGGCCATCCAGCAACTGCTCGATTCCGGCCACGCCTACCGCTGCTATGCCAGCGAGGCCGAGCTCACCGCCATGCGCGAGCAGCAGGCCGCCAGCAAACGAGCTCCGCGCTACGACAACCGCCACCGCGACCTCAGCCCCGATCGGGAGCAGGCATTCATCGCCGAGGGCCGCGAAGCGGTGATCCGCTTCCGCATCGACGACGGCCGCACCATCACCTGGACCGACCTGGTGCGCGGCACGATGCGCTGGAGCGGCGGCGATCTGGGCGGCGACATGGTGATCGCGCGACGCGCCCCGGCCGATCAGATCGGCGATCCCCTCTACAACCTGGTGGTCGTGGTCGACGACGCGGCCATGGCGATCAGCCACGTGATCCGCGGTGAAGACCACATCGCCAACACCGCCAAGCAGCTGTTGCTCTACGAGGCCCTCGGCGCCGAACCGCCGGTCTTCGCCCATACGCCGCTCATCCTCAACAAGGACGGCAAGAAACTCTCCAAGCGCGACGGCGTCACGTCGATCAGCGACTTCCGGGCGATGGGCTACACAGCCCCGGCCCTGGCCAACTACATGACCCTGCTGGGCTGGTCGCCCCCGGAGGGCATGGGCGAGCGTTTTTCCCTGGATGAGGCGGCCGCCGTCTTCGGGTTTGAGCGGGTGAACAAGGCCGGTGCCCGCTTCGACTGGGACAAGCTCAACTGGCTCAATGGCCAGGTGCTGCGCGAGCAGGGGGCCGAGAGCCTGCGCGAGCAGCTGCTGCCCCTGTGGGCCGCGCAGGGCTGGGCGGTGACCGCCCAGCCGGCCGGGACAACCGTGAGCAATCCGGTGCATGCCGATCCGGCCTGGCAGCTGGAGCTGATCGCGCTGCTGGCCCCCTCGCTCACCCTGCTGGCTGAAGGCGTGGAGCAGGCCACCCCCTTCTTCACCACACCGGCCCTCAATGAGGCGGCCCAGACCCAGCTGGCGGCCGAGGGCGCCAGGCCTGCCCTGGCGGCCCTGGCGGCGGCCCTGGAGGCCCGCGATCCGGACACTCCCCTCGATGGCGATCAGGCCCAGGCCCTGTTGGGAGAGGTCGCCAGCGGTGCCGGCGTGAAGAAGGGCGTGATCATGAAGAGCCTGCGCGCCGCCCTGCTGGGCAGCCTGCAGGGCCCGGACCTACTCAGCACCTGGCTGCTGCTGATGCGCAGCGGCGAGGCTCTGCCGCGCATCCAGGCCTGCCTCTGAGGATGATGTCGCCGGGGCGTCGGACTCCGGCTCCACCAGGCCAAGCCCGCGCGCGAGCGGTCCGGCACTGAGACCCTGCAGGCCCACGGTGAGCAGGATCGTGAGAAAGACCAGGCCCTGCAGTCGACCGGCCCCCAGCACACCGGCCTGCTCAAGGCGGATGGCGAACAGGCTGGCCACGGCGGCGGTGACCACGCCGCGAGGGGCCACCCAGGCCAGCACGACCCGCTGAGGCAGGCTGAACCCCATGCCCCAGGTCGCCAGGCCCACCTCCAGCGGCCGCTGCAGCAGCATCATCGCCAGCACGCAGGCCACGCCGCCCCAGCCCAGGGGACTGAGCTGGGCAAAGCTCACGTCCGCCGCGAGCAGGGGGAACAGCATCGTGATGGCCAGCTGGGCCAACTGACGGATCAACGCATCGAGTTCAGCCGCATCGGTGTCCGGGCGGCGGCCGACCACGACCCCGGCCGCCACCGCCGCCGGCAGGGCGGATTCGGGGAGCAACTGCTCCGCACTGGTGGTCATGAGGAACAGGCTGCCCAGGGTGAGCTGGAGCCTTAGGGCAGAGTTCGGCGCAGCCGGAATCCGCCGCAGGGCTTCCGCGAGGAGCCAGCCGCAGCCGGCACCGATCGCCACCCCACCCCCCAGCCGCACCAAGAGCCCCGTGGCCAGCTCCCGCCAGCCCTGCAGATCCCCGAGGGCCAGCTCCAGCAGCAACAGGGCCAGCACCGCGCCGATCGGCTCCAGCACCAACCCTTCCCCCTCCAGCACCTGGCCCAGGGGGGGCGCCAGACGGATCTGACGCACCAGGGGGTTGACCACCGTGGGGCCGGTGGCCAGCACGATGGCGCTG
Organism: Cyanobacteria bacterium M_surface_10_m2_119; assembly: GCA_016882525.1. Taxonomy (GTDB): domain Bacteria; phylum Cyanobacteriota; class Cyanobacteriia; order PCC-6307; family Cyanobiaceae; genus NIES-981. The sequence goes on from VGPU01000011.1 coordinate 22,583, forward strand.
AAGACCGTGGCCAGGGGCCACTTGAGGCCTGCCAGGCCGTGGGCCAGCACCATCCCTCCGAGCAGTGCGAGCACCAGCCGCACGGCAGCGATCCGCAGCACCGCCTGGCGGGTGCCATCGGCCGGGAGGCGCAGGTTGAGGCCGCCATCGAAGAGCACCAGGCTCACCAGCAGGCCGGTGATCGTGCCCAGGCCATTGCCCAGATCAAGAGGTTCCACCAGGCCGAAGCCGGCACGGCCGATCAGCAGGCCGGCGCTCAGCAGCAGCACCACTCCTGGCAGGCCCGTGAGCCAGGCCAGGGCCTGGGCCACGGCCCCCGAAAACACCGTGATGCCCCAGAGCAGCCCCAGCCGCTCAGCGGTCATTCATCGTCGATGGCGTTGAACTTGGGCTCCACGCGGATGGCGATCAGGGCACTGGGGCGCAGCACCAGGTATTCCCCCTCCAGGTCGCTGATCGGCACATTCACCAGAGAATCCGGCGCGGAGCTGGTGAGCACACCGCCGTACCACTGCTGGAAGGCATCCAGGGTGGGGAACATCACGGTTTCGGTCTGCCCGCCGCTCATGTGCAGGTGAACGGCGTAGCGCCGTGGAACGCGTGACATGGCGGAACGACGACAGCGGAGCGGGTGCGCCCTCAGGATGCCCCAGAGGGACCGGATTGTGCCAGCACTGGTTGGAGCTGGAGCGTGCCAGGCAAATAGAGGGGATGGCGGGGCTGGCCGCTGGCGGTGGTGCCGAGCTGCAGGCAGATCCGACCGGCCAGCAGGGCCCGCAGCTCCTGATCGCGCCCCTGCCGGGCACCCTGGTTGCCCCAGCCGAGCCAGAGGGGTGCCTCGGGCTGGGCCGCCAGCCGCCGGAGGATCCAGGCGTCGGTCTCGGCCCCCACCGGATCAACCGCCCGGGAGAGCAGGGCAGGGCTGGGGCTGATGCGGGCAAACAGGTTGAGCACCTCCAGGCCGCCATAGCCCCAGCAGCGGGCAAAGCCCACCAGTCGCCGCAGGGTGGCGTCGTCGCGGCCGCCATCCGCCCGCGAGGGGTTGAGGCCGATGAACAGCAGCCGGGGCCCCTCGGGCGCCCAGACCCGCTCCAGCCACCAGCGGTAGTGGCCGCAGGCGCTGAAGGCGGCAGCGCCCTGCGGCTCCATCGCCCCGACCCACTGCTCCATCACGCCCAGCCTGGCCGCGACCAGCCTGGCCGTAATCCGTGAGCAGCGCCGCAGCCCTGGTCGCCAGCCACCCCGGCGGTGACGTGTGGCCGTTTGGATCAGCGGTTTGGATCAGCGGTTTGGCTCCCTGGCCCGGGGCAGCCGGGATGCCTGTTCCGCCGTGGACCTGCCGGCCCTCAGCCAGGAGCGCTGGCGGCAGCTGTGGGCGGGCCATCGGCCGCGACGCCCTGCACCTGGATCAACCCTGAGCTCTGGCAGGCTGAGCGCCACGCCCCCTGAGCGCCGTGGCCCCCAGCTCCAAGCCCCTGCTGCTGCTGATCGACGGCCACTCGCTGGCGTTCCGCAGCTACTACGCCTTCACGAAGGGGAGCGAAGGGGGGCTCAGCACCCAGGCGGGCATCCCCACCAGCGTTACCTACGGCTTCCTCAAGGCCCTGCTCGACAACTGCAAGGGGCTCCAGCCCGAGGGCCTGGTGGTGGCCTTCGACACGGCCGAACCCACCTTCCGCCACGAGGCCGACGCGGCCTACAAGGCCCACCGCGACGAGGCGCCGGAGGAGTTTTTCCAGGATCTGACCAACCTGCAGCGGATCCTGGCCGAGGGGCTCGACATCCCCCTGGCGATGGCACCGGGCTACGAGGCCGACGACGTGCTCGGCACCCTGGCCAACCGGGCCGCGGACCAGGGCTGGCGGGTGCGCATCCTCTCCGGCGACCGCGACCTCTTCCAGCTGGTGGACGACGAGCGCGACATCGCCGTGCTCTACATGGGCGGCGGACCCTACGCCAAGAACAGCGGCCCCACCGAGATGCGCCGCGAGGGGGTGCTCGCCAAGCTGGGCGTCACGCCCGAGGAGGTGGTCGACCTCAAGGCCCTCACCGGCGACAGCTCCGACAACATCCCGGGCGTGCGCGGCGTGGGCCCGAAGACCGCCATCAACCTGCTGGCCGCCTACGCGCACGTGGATGGCATCTATGCCGCCCTGGAGCAGCTGGAGCAGGCCGGCCCCAAGGCCAAGGACCCCAAGGGGGTGCTCAAGGGCGCGCTGCTGGAGAAACTGCGCGAGGGCCGGGACAACGCCTACCGCTCGCGCATGCTCGCCGAGATCCTGGTGGACATCCCCCTGCCCGAGGAGCCCCGCCTGGCGCTGGGCACGGTGAACAGCGGGGTCCTGGCGAGCAGCCTCGAGGAGCTGGAGCTCCATTCGCTGGCGAAACAGGTGGGCAAGTTCGCCCAGCTGTTCTCTGCCACGCCGCCCGAGCCCAGCGAGGAGCCCAGCCCGGCGGCGACAGCACGCACCACTGACGACGGATCCAGCGATCGTTCAACAAGCCCTGCCACAACCGCCAACGCAGCAACAGACGGCGCCCCCGCCCCCAGCAGCCTGTCCCCAGCGGCCACCGGTTCCGCCCCGCCCCCCCAGCTCCGGCCGGAGCTGATCACCACCCCCTCGGCCCTGGAGGCCCTCACAGCCCGGCTGCTGGCCGCCACCGATCCAGCCGCGCCCGTCGCCCTCGACACCGAGACCACAGCCCTGAACCCCTTCCGCGCCGAGCTGGTGGGCATCGGCCTGGCCTGGGGCGAGGGGCCGACCGAGCTGGCCTACATCCCCATCGGCCACCAGCCCCCAGCCGCAGAGGATCTGCTGAGCGCCCCCCCGCCAGCCCCCCAGCAACTGCCCCTGGATGCCGTGCTCACCGCCCTGGCCCCCTGGCTGGCCAGTGCCGCCCACCCCAAAACCCTGCAGAACGCCAAATACGACCGCCTGATCCTGCTGCGCCATGGCCTGGGGCTGGACGGGGTGGTGATGGACACGCTGCTGGCCGACTACCTGCGTGACGCCAACGCCAGGCACGGCCTTGAGGAGCTGGCCGAGCGCAACTTCGGCTTCCGGCCCAAGAGCTACAGCGAGCTGGTCGCCAAGGGGGCCGACTTCTCCTCGGTGCCCATCGAAGAGGCCGCCCTCTACTGCGGCATGGACGTGCACCTCACCTGGCGGCTCACCCCCCTGCTGCGCGCCCAGCTGGCGGCGCTGGGCCCCAAGCTCACCGCGGTGCTGGAGCAGCTGGAGCTGCCGCTGGAGCCGGTGCTGGCGGCGATGGAGGCCACCGGCATCCGCATCGACACCGCCTACCTGGCCGAGCTCAGCACGGAGATGGCCGCCAGCCTGGAGCGCCTGGAAACAGGGGCCAGGCAGGCCGCCGGCGTCGACTTCAACCTCGCCTCCCCCAAGCAGCTGGGCGAGCTGCTGTTCGACACCCTGGGCCTCGACCGCAAGAAGAGCCGCCGCACCAAGACCGGCTGGAGCACTGATGCCACCGTGCTCGAAAAACTGGAGGCCGATCACCCGGTGGTGGCGCTGGTGCTGGAGCACCGCACCCTCAGCAAGCTCAAGAGCACCTACGTGGATGCCCTGCCGGCGCTGGTGGAGCCGGAAACAGGCCGGGTGCACACCGATTTCAACCAGGCGGTGACCGCCACCGGCCGCCTCTCCAGCAGCAACCCCAACCTGCAGAACATCCCGGTGCGCACGGAGTTTTCGCGGCGCATCCGCCAGGCCTTCCTGCCCCAGGAGGGCTGGTCGCTGATCAGCGCCGACTACTCCCAGATCGAGCTGCGCATCCTGGCCCACCTCTCCGGGGAAGAGGCCCTGGTGGAGGCCTACCGCACGGGCGACGACGTGCACGCCCTCACGGCTCGGCTGCTGATGGAAAAAGACAGCGTGACGCCAGATGAGCGGCGCCTGGGCAAGACGATCAACTTCGGCGTGGTGTACGGCATGGGTGCCCAGCGTTTCGCGCGCGAGACGGGCGTCAGCCAGGCCGAGGCCAAGGACTTCCTGAGCAAGTACAAGCAGCGCTACCCCAGGGTGTTCGCCTTCCTGGAGCTGCAGGAGCGGCTGGCCCTGAGCCAGGGCTATGTCGAGACGATCCTGGGGCGCCGACGTCCCTTCGCCTTCGACCCGGGCGGCCTGGGCCGGCTGCTGGGCAAGGATCCCCTGGAGATCGATATCGACACCGCCCGCCGCGGCGGCATGGAGGCCCAGCAGCTGCGCGCCGCCGCCAACGCCCCCATCCAGGGCTCCAGCGCCGACATCATCAAGCTGGCCATGGTGCAGCTGCACCGGCGCCTGGGCGAGAGCGGCCTGCCGGCGCGGCTGCTGCTGCAGGTGCACGACGAACTGGTGCTGGAGGCTGCCCCCGAGGCCCTCGAGGCGGTGCTCCACCTCACCCGCGACACCATGGAGCAGGCCGTGGCGCTGAGCGTGCCCCTGGTGGTGGAGACCGGCGTCGGCGCCAACTGGAAGGACGCCAAATAGGGACCCCGGCTGGCAGCCCAACAGAGATCACAACCCCAGATCACGACCCGGGATCGAAACCAGAAATCGAAACGGGAGATAGCCCCCTCCTCCAGTGGCCCTCGCCCTCAGCGCACGCCGTAGAGCAGCCGGCCGATCCACTCCCTCAGGGCCCGGCTGCTGCTGTCGAGCCCCGCGGCAGACGGCACATAGCGCAGGGGATCGGCCAGCGGCTGGCCCGCCCAGGTGCCGGTGGCCTGGAAGTCCACCGGCAGGGGAATCACCCGCAGTCCCTGGCGCTCGAACAGCTTCTGGGCCCGGGCCATGTGGAAGGCGGAGGTCACCAGCACCAGGCGACTGCCCCTGGGCAACAGGGCGGCGATGGCCCGGGCTTCCTCGGCCGTGTTGCGCACGCGAGGGGTGCTGCGCAGATCCTGCGCCGGCAGGCCGAGGGCGAGCGCCTGCCGGCGCAGCACATCCCCTTCCGGAGGCAGGGCCGGCATCGTGGGCCACCAGCCGCCGGTGAAGACCAGCAGGGGCGGGTGGTCCCGGGCGCTGAGGTGGCGGTAGGCCTCGATCCCGGCGAAGAAGCGATCGGCGTCCTCCCACTCACTCAGCCGGGCCGGGCCCGGCGCCGGATGGCGTCCGCCACCCAGCACCACCACCGCCGCCACCGGCCCCCGCGGCGACGCCCTCCGCCCGGTCCCTGCAGCCTGCAGCACGGCTGCCGTCGTCTGGCGCCGATGGGGCCATTCCAGGCTGCGCCAGAGCAGCTCGGCCGTGAGGGGGGTGGAAGAAACCCAGAGAATCAGCAGGGCAACCCAGGCGGGCCAGCGGCTGGGGCGGAGCACAGCAACGACGAGCAAGAGCAAGGCCAGCCCGAGGGGCAGCACCAGCAGCGGCAGCAACTTGCTCAACAGAAACATCGCCGTCCCCGGGGAGTCCCTCGGCAGTCGGTCCAATCCTCACCACCAGCCGGGTGTGCAGCGGCAGCGCCTCGGCCCGCTGTGGCACGATGCAGATCCAGCCAGCCGGCACCCGTGACCCTCCAGCTCAGCAACACCCTCACCAGGAGCGTGGAGGAGTTCCGGCCCCTCGAGCCCGGCAAGGTGAGCATCTACTGCTGCGGCGTCACGGTCTACGACCTCTGTCACCTGGGCCATGCCCGCAGTTACATCAACTGGGACGTGCTGCGCCGCTACCTGATCTGGAGCGGCTACGCGGTGACGTTCGTGCAGAACTACACCGACATCGACGACAAGATCCTGGGCCGCGCCGCCGAGGAGGGCACCTCGATGGAGGCGGTGAGCGAGCGCAACATCGAGGCCTTCGTGGCCGACATGGCCCGGCTGAACATACTGCCGGCCGACCGGATGCCACGGGCCACCCAGAGTCTGGGGGCGATCCGCGCCCTGATTCAGGTGCTGGAGGCCAAAGGGGCCGCCTACTTAGCGGATGGCGATGTGTATTTCGCCGTGATGAAGCACGCCGGCTACGGCAAGCTCTCCGGCCGCGATCTGGCCGAACAGCACGACAACGCCTCCGGCCGCGTGGCCAGCGAGGAAGAGGCCCGCAAGCAGCACCCCTTCGACTTCGCGCTCTGGAAGGGCGCCAAGCCCGGAGAGCCCAGTTTTGAATCCCCCTGGGGCCCCGGCCGGCCGGGCTGGCACATCGAGTGTTCGGCGATGGTGCGCGAGGAGCTGGGGGACACCATCGACATCCACCTCGGCGGCGCCGACCTGGTGTTCCCCCACCACGAAAACGAGATCGCCCAGTCAGAAGCGGCCACCGGCAAGGAGCTGGCCCATTACTGGCTGCACAACGGCATGGTGAATGTGGGCGGCGAGAAGATGAGCAAGTCGCTCGGCAACTTCACCACCATCCGTGCCCTGCTCGATTCGGGCGTCTCGCCGATGACCCTGCGCCTGTTCGTGCTGCAGGCCCACTACCGCAAGCCCCTGGATTTCACCGCCGAGGCCCTGGAGGCCGCGGCCACCGGCTGGAAGGGCCTGAATGCGGCCCTGGGCCTGGCCTCCCCTGCCGCGCCCGGCACGACAGGGGCCAGCACGGAAGGTGCCAGCATCACCCCGGCCCTGGTGGCCGGGGATCCGAGCGACCTGCCTAAGGAGCTGGCAGAAGCCCGGGCACGGTTCGTGGCCGCCATGGATGACGACCTGAACACCTCGGCGGCCCTGGCCGTGCTGTTTGAGCTGGCGAAGCCCCTGCGCGGGCTGGCCAACCGCTTGGAACGGGGCGATGCAGCGGCGGCGGTGGAAGCGACCAGTGCCGCCTTGCGGGGCCAGGGCGCCCTGCTGCTGGAGCTGGCGGGCGTGCTCGGCCTCAAGCAGGAGGCGCTCGCCGGCGCCCCCCCGCAGGAGGCCCAGGGCGGGCTGAGCGATGCCGCCATCGACGCCCTGGTGGAGGAACGGCGGGCCGCCAAGGCGTCCCGCGACTTCGCCCGGGCTGACCAGATCCGCGCAGACCTCAAAGCCCAGGGAATCGAGCTGGTCGACAAGCCCGGCGGCGTCACCGAGTGGTTGCGCTGATCAGCCCGGCGGCCGCTGCTGGTCGCGCATCATCCGCTCGATCCGGCGGATGCGCGCCAGGGTGAAGGTCCACACCTCCAGCTGGAAGGCTCGGCCGGCATCACCAGCCGCCACCGCAGCGCGGCACTCTTCAACGAGGGCCTCCAGGTCGTCCCCCCGCTCGAAGGCCTCCCAGAGCTGGCGCTCGAACCGGGCGCGCTCAATGAAGTTCCAGCGCTGAAGGAAGGAAATCACAAGCCGGAACTCGGGCAGAACGCTGAGCCTAAGGGGCTGCTCCCGGCCCGGCCCGCCTGGGCTCACCCCCCCCAGTTGCGCACCAGATCGGTGATCGACACCACCAGGCCCAGGCTGATCGCCACCGGTGAAACCCAGCGCAGGGCCCAAAGCAGGGCAGCCACCAGAGACCCGGAGGTACCGGAGTGCTCGAGGTCGCTCCGGAAACGCTGGGAGCTGCCCCAACCGAGCAGCACCGCCAGGAGCAGCCCGCCGAGGATCAGCAGCACGCCTCCAAAGATCGCGTCCATCCGCTCCAGCACCGCCACATCCAGGGCGGACGGCAACCCGAGCAGGGCGATCAGGGTCACGCAGAGCCACACGGCCCGGCCCCGGCTCCAGCCAAGCCGGTCCATCAGCGAGCTCACCGGCACCTCCAGCAGCGACACCGAGGAGGTGATCGCGGCGATGTAGGCCAGGGTGAAAAAGAGCACGGCCACCAGCCGGCCGGTCGCACCCAGGGAGGCCAGACCGGTGGGCAGGGCGATGAACAGGGTGCCCACGGTGCTGCTGCCGACCACATCCGCCAGGCCGAAACTGGCCACCACCGGAAAGGTGATGCAGCCGGCCATCAGCCCCACGGCGGTGTCCATGCCCACCACGCTCGCCGCCTCCCGGGGAATGGGGCTGCGGCGATCGAGATAGGCGGCGTAGGCCAGGATCGCGCCGATGCCGGTGCCGATCGAGAAGAAGGCCTGGGTGAAGGCATTGCGGATCGTGGCCGGATCGGCGAGCTTGCTGGCGTCCCAGCGCAGCAGGAAGGTGGCGTAGCCCTCCCGGGCCTGGGGCAGAAAGGCCGCCCAGATGGCGAGTCCCGCCAGCAGCAGGAAGAGCAGGGGCATCCCCCAGCGGCTGAGCCGCTCGATCCCCCCGCGCACGCCGGCGGCCACCACCACACCGGTGAGGGCCAGGCTGAGCAGGTGACCGAGCACGGCATCGCCACCGCTGCTGATCGCCGTGAAGTAATCCTTCGCCGCGGCCATGTCGGCGGGCAGGGGCTCGAGCAGGGCATGCAGCAGGCTGCGGCCGGTCCAGCCCATCAGCACCGCGTAGTACGACAGGATCCCCACGGCCGCGGCCAGAAACAGCCAGCCCAGGGGTGCCCATCGGCGACCGGCGGCGGTGACCGGCGCCAGCAGGGGGGCATGACCGGTGCTGCGCCCCAGCACCATCTCGGCCACCAGCACCGGCAGGCACACCGCCAGCACGATCACCACGTAGAGCACGACAAACGCCGCACCCCCGCCCTGGGACGCCCGGTAGGCGAACCCCCAGAGATTGCCCAGCCCCACGGCGCTGCCGGCGGCGGCCAGCACGAAGCCGAGGCCCGAACCCCAGCGCTCAGGGGGCTGGCCGCGCTCAGCGGGTCGCGATGGGGCCATGGGCACTCCAGGGAACGTCGTCCCAGTTTCCGGCAGATCGCAAGCGCAGGGATTGACCTGTGATGGGGTGCCGCAGGCGCAGCCCAGCGGCGTGCAGCATCAGGCGCCCAGGAGGGGCCAGCGGAGGCCCCGGCCCCTCCGCCCCCCGCCCACCCCCGGGGAGCCGGCCATAGAGCGGGTCCCCCGACACCGGGTGCCCGAGCCAGGCCAGATGCACCCGCAGCTGGTGGGAGCGACCGGTAAGGGGCTGCAGGAGCAGGGTGCCCCCCGGGAGCCGTCGCCAGCGGGTGAGTGCCGGCTTTCCCCCCTGCTCCACTGGCACGACCCCGTAACGGGGCGGCCGGGTGGCCACCCGGGCCAGGGGCTGGTTGATCAGCCCGCCCCGGGCCGCCGGCACCCCCTCCACCCGAGCCAGGTAGGTCTTGCGCACCCGCCTCTGCGCGAAGGCGGCGCTCAGCAGCCGGTGGGTGGTGGCATCACGGGCGAGCAGGATCAGCCCGGAGGTGTCCCGATCGAGGCGATGCACCAGCCGCACGTCCGGCCAGTGGCGCTGGGCCCGGCTGATCAGGGAATCGGCCAAGGCAGGGCCCAGGCCCGGCTGGCTGAGCAGACCAGAGGGTTTAACCAGGACCAGCAGCCAGGGATCGCGATGCAGAAGCCGGGGCTCAACCACCCATCTCGGCCATCCCCCGGCGCTCCTGCAGGCGCTCCAGGCCCACCACCAGCAGCACCCCGAAGGCGCCCAGCAGCAGGGCCGCCGCCAGGGTGCCCCCATCGGCCGGTGCCGCGAGCGCGTCGCGCAGCACGATCAGCTTGCCCTTGGCGTTGGTGGTGCTCTCCAGCACGGTGCGAAAGGGCCAGATCTTCCAGAGGGAACCCGCCATCACCCCCACCAGCAGGGCCACCGTCTGGCCATGCCAGCGCGCCAACAGCCAACGCAGCACGCGCACGAAAGCCAGCAAACCGGTGGCGCAGCCCAGGGCGAATGGCACCAGGGTGGCCAGATCCAGGCCCTTCACGGCCTCCATCACGTGCTGGTACTGGCCGAGCACCAACAGGAGAAAGGAGCCGGAGATGCCCGGCAGGATCATGGCCATGATGGCCACCGCACCACTCCAGAAGAGGGTGAAGGGGTCGTGGGGCATGGTCACCGGCACCCGGGTGACGAACACCAGGGCCCCCGCTGCGCCCAGCGCCATCGCCACCAGGCCACTGGTCCCCCAGTGGGCATGGCGCGCAATCAACACGATCGACCCCACGATCAGCCCGAAGAAGAACGCGAAGAGGAACTCCGGATGGGCCTCATACAGCCAGGTGATCGGCCGCACCAGCAGCAGGATCGAGCTGGCGAGGCCCGCCAGCAGCGGCAGCAGGAAACCCAAGTGCACCCGCGCCGCCGCCGCCGCCCACTGGCCCCGGCGCAGGAGGGCGAGCAGCTGCAGATCAAAACCGGCGATCGCCTCCAGCAGCTGCCCGTAGATGCCCATGATGAAAGCCATCGAGCCACCGCTCACCCCGGGCACCACGTCAGCCGAGCCCATCGCCAGGCCACAGCCGATCAGGTAAGGCCACCGGGGAGGCGTCGGGGTGGCGGGTGCAGAGGGCAGCGGTTCAGCCATGGAGCGGCGATCACTGCCGCGCATCCTGCCGCTCCAGGGCAACCTGCCAAGCCACCAGGGGGCCATCGGCGGGATCGGCAGGTTGCCCTTCGGCCTGGAGGCCGGGGCAGACCCCGGGGGAAGGCCCGCGGGACAACCCCAGGGCCGCAGGTGGGAAACTGAGATCCGATCACCCCAGGAGCCCTGCCGTGAAAGCCCTCTCCGTGCTCGGCTCCACCGGCTCGATCGGCACGCAGACGCTCGAGCTGGCCAAGGAGTTTCCCGATCGCTTCCGCGTGGTGGCCCTCACCGCCGGCAACAACCTCGACCTGCTGATCGAGCAGATCCGCCGCCACGCCCCCGAGGTGGTGGCCCTGGCCGATGCCGAGAAGGTGGCCACGCTGCGCGAGCGCCTCAACGCCCTGGAACCCGCCGCCCGGCCGGCCCGCCTGCCGGAGCTCCTGGGCGGCAACGAGGGCCTTGAGGCCGCCGCCGCCTGGCCCAGCGCCGACCTGGTGGTCACCGGCATCGTGGGCTGCGCCGGCCTGCTGCCCACGCTCGCCGCGATTCGCGCCGGCAAGGATCTGGCGCTGGCCAACAAGGAAACCCTGATCGCCGCCGGCCCCGTGGTGCTGCCGGAGCTTGAGAAATCGGGCAGCCGCCTGCTGCCGGCCGATTCCGAGCACTCCGCCATCTTCCAGTGCCTGCAGGGCACCCCCTACGCCGAAACGGCGCGCCTCAGCACCGGCACCCCCACGCCGGGCCTGCGCCGCATCCAGCTCACCGCCAGCGGCGGCGCCTTCCGCGACTGGGACCCCGCCGATCTGCACAAGGCCACCGTGGCCGACGCCACCAGCCACCCCAACTGGAGCATGGGCCGCAAGATCACGGTGGATTCCGCCAGCCTGATGAACAAGGGGCTCGAGGTGATCGAAGCCCACTACCTGTTCGGCCTCGATTACGACGCCATCGAGATCGTGATCCACCCGCAATCGATCATCCATTCGATGGTGGAGCTGGCCGATTCCTCGGTGCTGGCCCAGCTCGGCTGGCCCGACATGAAGCTGCCGATCCTCTACTGCCTCAGCTGGCCCGAGCGCCTCGAAACCCCCTGGCGCCGGCTCGACCTCACCGAGGTGGGCTCGCTCACCTTCCGCAAGCCCGACCCGGCCCGCTACCCCTGCATGGAGCTGGCCTACGCCGCAGGCCGCGCCGGCGGCACCATGCCCGCCGCCATGAACGCCGCCAACGAGCAGGCCGTGGCCCTCTTCCTCGAGGAGCAGGTGCATTTCCTGGATATCCCGCGCCTGATCGACGGGGTGTGCGAACGCCACAAGGCCGACCTCACGGCCCACCCCTCCCTGTCCGACGTGCTGGCCGTGGACGCCTGGGCCCGGCAGGCGGTGCGGGAAGCTGCAGCCCGGCTGCAGGCAAAGGCCCCGGCGGCGCTGCCGGCGTGATGGCCCAGCCGGCAACGCGGGTCTCCCACCACCTCCTGCTGTGCGCCACCCCCAGCAAGGCGCTCTGCTGCCCTGATCCGGCCGTCGGCGCCGCCAGCTGGGACTCCCTCAAGCGCCTCGTGCGCGAGCTGGGACTGGAGGAACCCTCTCGCCCCGAGGGCATCGTGCTGCGCACCAAGGCCGACTGCCTGCGCATCTGCGCCCGGGGACCGGTGCTGCTGCTGTGGCCCGATGGAATCGTGTATGGCGGTGTGACGCCGGAGCGGATCGAAGCGATCCTGCGCCAACACGTGATCGGTGGCCGACCGATCAGCGATTGGCAGCTGCAGCACTACACCCGTATGGCCTGAGGGCCATTCACCGACGGGACGGAACCAGATGGCAACAGCTGGTCACGTCATGGGAAGATCGCCCCAGAACCCCACCTGAGCGCCGGCTCCCATGCTGCAATCGCTGGCACAGATTCACGGTGATCATCCCTCTCTGTTCGGCGAATCGGAGATCGTTGCTCCAGCCCCCCTGGTCATCGAAGAAGAACCCACTGTCATTGCGCGACACTTCAATGTGCGCGAGAGCAAAGACTGGGCAATCCGCTTCAGCCAAGGAATCTTCAATGCCAACGGCGACCACATTGAAGCCCTCAGCGACATGCGCGGGAACCGGCGCCTGTTCTATCCCTCCCCACGCATTGAGGATGCCGTTGGCTACGACCCGGGCAAGGTGAAACGCCTGAAGTTCATGCTCTATGGCGGCACGCTCTATGAGCATTTCGGCGACATGCTTGTCGGTACCTGCCGGGCCTATCAACTCCTTCGGCTCTTTCGCCACAGCAAAGAGCCGATCTGGTTTCACTATGCAGCACCGCGATCGGTGCGCAGTCTGAGAGCTGCCTACATCGAAGACTGGCTGCAATGCCTGGGCCTGGGCGAGCGCTTCAAGCTGATCCGGCGAACCATGCGCCCGAAACGGCTGGTGTCCTGTGCTCAGATCTACCGGGATCTGAAGTTCATCAACCCCGACTACGCACCAGCCGCCAGAGCCACCCTGCACCCAAAACTGAGACGCAGGCTGGCCGCGATCCAGCCCAATGGCAAAAGGATCGCCTACCTGTCTCGCCATAAGCTAAACCATGGCACCAGCAAGTTCATCCAGGAAGGGGAACTCGTCGAGCAACTGCAGCAGATCAGCAACATCGACATCATCTGCCCCGAGGCACTGAATTTCGAGGAGAAGCTCTCCCTCTGGCGCAGCCACGCCTACATCGTGGGCTTCCCCCAGGGCTGTCTGATGCTCAAGCCCTTTGTTCCCAGCGCAGGCCCCGACGACATCGCCCGCATGGTTTTTCTGGTGGCCGGCCCCAAATGCCTGCCCAGCAACTGGCTGAGCGTGGAGAAGGTCTGCCGGTTCGGAGACGTCTATCTCGACTGCCACGGAGGCCTGGAGACGGCCGAAGCCGCCAACCCGGACACCTCAGGCTTCACCCGTGCCAACGCGATTGATGTTCCGCGGATTGTGGCAGCGATGCGGGAGCTTTCAGCCTCCCTTCGCTGAGCAGGCGCTGCAACCACCCCGCAACCTGGCGATCGGCCCAGCTGGGCGCTGGCTGCAGAGATGGCCGTGCTGCAGCGCCTTCGGCTGCAGCATGAAAGCCGTTGTGGCCGCCCCTGGGGCTCAGGAGCACGTCCCACCCCGGGGGCGGGGCCTCCGCCAGGGCCTGGGCCTGAGCTGCCGGCACCCAGGGGTCGTCGAGGGCATGCACCAGCAAGGTGGGGGGCCAGGGCCCCAAAGAGGCCTGGCCCCGGCCGGCCGCCTGCAGCTGCGGACCGGGGCTGGCCGCTGCGTAGTAGTGATCCACGCCGTCAAAACCCCAGCGGGGTGCGGTGACCGCTGCATCGAAGGCCCGGATGCTGCGCGGCCGCTGGGGGCCCTCCAACAGCAGGCGCTCTCGGGGCTGCAGCCCGAAGGGATCGGCCAGGGTCTGGGCCACCAGACGGCGCAACAACCAGCGGGCATAGAGACGGTTGCGGGGCCGCTCGATCTGGAGGGAACTCGCCGCCAGCTCGAGCGGACTGCTGACGCAGGCCAGGGCATCGAGCCCATCCGGCTGCTCGCGCAGCGCATTGAGCAGCACCGTGCCGCCCAGGGACAGCCCGACCCCGAGCAGCGGCAGGCCCGCCGCCGCCTCGCGGGCCCGCTCCAGCACCGGCAACAGGTCGGCCGTACAGACGGCCGCGTAGGTGCCCCGGGCCAGGGGTCGGCCAGGGCCGGCCCCGCGCAGGTTGAGCCGCCACACGCGGAATCCCACCTGCTGCAGGTGCAGGGCAAGACGCCGCACCCCCAGGCGCCCGCTGTCGCCCCCCAGCCCATGCACGAGCACCACCAGGCCCAGGGCTCCACCGGGAGAGCTCGCCGGATCCACCAAGGCCAGCAGCTGATCCCCTGCAGTCACGGGCACCTGCAGGGGGAACGCCCGCTCAGGGGGCAAGCACTCGGGTCGGAGCGTGTCGCGCAGGGTCTGGAGATCGGGGCCGATCCAGGGCCACCGCTGGCGGAAGGCCGGAGTGGTCAAGGGATCCGGGCACTCAAGCGGCGCTGCGCAACTCCGTCACCAGGGATTGGAGCACGGCCTTGGCATCCCCGAACACCATGGCGGTCTGCGGGAGTTCAAAGAGGCCGTTGCGGATGCCGGCATAGCCGGCGCCGAGGCTGCGCTTCACCACGAACACCTGGCGGGAGCGGTCGACCTCGAGCACCGGCATGCCATAGAGGGGGCTGCTGGGATCGGTCTTGGCATCGGGGTTCACCACATCGTTCGCACCCAGCACGATCACCACGTCGGTGCGGGGGAAGTCGGGGTTGATGGCATCCATCTCCACCAGCTGCTCGTAGGGCACGTCGGCCTCGGCCAGCAGCACATTCATGTGGCCGGGCATCCGCCCGGCCACCGGATGGATGGCATAGCTCACCTCGGTGCCCTGGGCCTCCAGCAACTTTGCCAGCTCACGCAGGGTGTGCTGGGCCTGGGCGACTGCCAGGCCGTAGCCCGGCACGAACACCACCCGCTCGGCGCCCTCGAGGGCAAGGGCGCATTCTTCGGCGCTGCAGCTGGTGATCCGGCTGTAGCCCGCCTCGTCGCCGCCACCACCCACGTGGCCCGTGCCCCCACCGCCGAGGGCCCCACCGAAGAGCACGCTCAACAGGGAACGGTTCATGGCCGTGCACATCACCTGGGTGAGAATCAGGCCAGCGGCCCCCACCATCGCGCCGGCGACGATCAACAGGGGGCTGCCCACCACGAATCCAGCCGCCGCCGCCGCCACCCCCGAGTAGCTGTTCAGCAGGGAGATCACCACCGGCATGTCGGCACCACCGATCGGCAGGGTGACGCCGATCCCCAGCAGGGTGGAGGCGACCACCAGCAAGGGGAGGGCCGGGCCTGCGGGACCGGCCGGCAGGGCGATCGCCGCCACCAGAGCCACCAGAGCCAGGGCGATGTTCACGCCATGACGCACCTGGCCCTGGGTCCAGCCCGGGGTCGCGATCCAGCCCTGGAGCTTGCCCATGGCCACCAGGGAGCCACTGAAGGTGATCGCACCGACGATCACCGAGACGACGATCGAGACGATCTCCACCAGACCGGCCTCACTGCTCTGGAACAGCGCGACGGCAAGAGCCACCAGCAGGGAGGCCATGCCGCCGCAGCCGTTGAAGAGGGCCACCACTTCGGGCATGGCGGTCATCGGCACCCGTTGGGCCGTGAGCAGTCCGGCCAGGCCGCCGATGGCGGTGCCGGCGGCGATCCAGAGCCAAGCCTGGGGGCCGGGCAACTCCTGGATGAGCAGGCCCACCACCGCCAATCCCATGGCCAGGGCCGCCAAGCCGTTGGCGGAGCGTGCGGAACGCACCTTGGAGAGGCCCTTGAGGCCCAGGGCCAGCAGCAGCACCGCCAGCAGATCGATCGCCCAGGAGAGGGTCGTGGAAAGCGCCATCAGTTGCTCCTCCCCCCACGCTCGGCGGGCGCACGGCGGGAGAACATCGCCAGCATCCGGTCGGTGACGACGAAACCGCCCACCACGTTGAACAGGGCGAAGGCCAGGGAGGCGGCCCCGAGCAGCAGCAGCACCGGATTGTCACCGGCCCGCACGATCAGGGTGAGCGAGGCCAGCATGGTGATGCCGCTGATGGCGTTGGCCCCGCTCATCAGAGGGGTGTGCAGGGTGGGAGGCACCTTGCCGATCAATTCCAGCCCCAGAAGGCTGCCCAACAGCAGCACCCAGAGCGCTTCGCGCAGGCCGTTCATGCCGCCACCTCCAGGGCCGGACGGGGAGCCGCATCGGTGACGCCCAGCACGTCGTTTCGGCGGCAGACCCCGCCATGGGTGAACAGACAGCCCGCCACGATGGGATCGTCGAGATTCAGGGCAAGGGCCGGTCGCCCTGCCTCGCCACCTCCTCCTCCATCGCCTCCCGGCTCGGGATGGTCAAGCAGGTGCTCCAGCAGGGCCGCCAGGTTGCGGGCGTAAAGGGCGCTGGCGTGGTGGGCAACGCTGCAGGGCAGGGCATCGGCACCGATGAGGGTGACACCGTTGCGCACCACCGTCTCCCCGGCGACGGTGCCGGCGCAGTTGCCCCCCTGGGCCACAGCCAGGTCGACCACCACCGATCCCGGACGCAGATGGTCGAGCATGGCCTCACTGATGAGCCGGGGGGCCGGCCGTCCCGGCACCTGGGCCGTACAGATCACCATGTCGGCCAGGGCGAGCTGCTCCTCGAGCTGGCGGCGCTGGGCCGCGAGGAAGTCTTCCGTGGCTGCCTGGGCATAGCCACCCTGCTCGCCGGGGGCTGCCGCCTGCTCCGGCGGGGCCAGGAAGCGGCCCCCCAGCGATTCCACCTGCTCCCGGGCAGCCGGACGCACATCGCTCACCACCACCACGGCACCCAGGCGGCGGGCGGTGGCCAGGGCCTGGAGACCGGCGACACCGGCACCGAGGATCAGGGCCCGCGCCGGCTGGATCGTGCCAGCGGCCGTCATCAACATCGGCACGTAGCGATCCAGGGCTGCCGCCGCCAGCAACACCGCCTTGTACCCGGCGATGTTGGCCTGGGACGACAGCACGTCCATGGTCTGGGCCCGGCTGATGCGGGGCAGCAGTTCCAGGGAGAACGCCGAGACCTGCCTGCTGTTCAGGCAGGCGGCACGGGCCTCGGCGCCATAGGGGGCCAGCAGGCCGATCAGCAGGGAGCCGGCCCGCAGCTGCTCGAGCTGCTCCACCGGAGGGGCCTGCACGCAGAGCACCCCATTGGCTTCGCCCCAGTGGCCATGACCTTCGGGCAGCAGTGTGGCCCCGACCTCCGCATAGGCCCCGTCAGCGAAGCCGGCAGCCAGGCCGGCCCCACTCTCCACGGCCACCTGCAGACCACGGCCCACGAGCCGACTCACGGTTTCCGGTGTGGCCGCCACGCGGGTTTCACCGGGATGGCGCTCCCTGGGAATGAGCAGCTGGATCACACCGGCCTTGCGCACTTCCACCATTTGGGGGCCGCTCCAGCCGCGAGGGCAACCCTTTGGCCGTCTATGTGGGCGCAGGAGCACAAATCAGCTGCCCCCAGAGCGCCCATGGCACGCACAATGGGCCCCATGGGCACGGTTTCCTTTTCGCTGGCCAGCGCAGCGCAAGCCGGCGGGGCTTCTTCTGACAAGGAGCAGCGTGCGAACGGCAGCTCCCCCGCCGTTCCCCTGGAGCCCAGGCAGTGGCAACGCCGGCTCATCCAGTTGCTGCGCGCCCGACTGGTGCAGGATCGTGCTGGTGGCCAGGACGTGCTGATCCATGCGGGCCCGGGCGCAGGCAAGACCTTCGGAGCCCTGCTCAGCTTCCAGAAACTGCATCAGGAAGGTCGCCTGGAGCGTTTCGTGGTGCTGTGCCACCGCACCTCGATCGCAGGGCAGTGGCGCCAGTCGGCCGAGCGCCTCGGCCTGGTGCTGCGCACCTGGGAACCGGACGAGGAATCCGACCTCACGCACGATCCCCACTGGCATGGGGTGCTGCTCAGCTACCAGAGCGCAGCCCGCCACCGGCAACGGCTGGAGGCGGAGGGCCCCTGGGCCGCCCTGGGCCCCTGGCTGGCCATCGCCGACGAGGTGCACCATCTGGGTCTCGACCCGGAGGAACCGGAGGCCGCGGCCTGGGGCCATGCCTTCAGCCGCCTCACCAGGCAGGCCGCCCTGCGTCTTGGCCTCACCGGCACCCCATTCCGCGCCGACAACCTGGCGTTCTGCGCCGCCCGCCGCCAGGCGGTGCGCGACGGCGACCAGGTGGTGGAGCAGATCCTGCCGGACCTGTGCGTGGAGCCACGCCAACTGATCGCCGCCGGCGATGTGCGCCCCCTGGAATTCCGCTTTCAGGATGGCTGGGTCGATCACGGCCGCCCTGGAGCCGATGGGGAAGGCAGCGGTGAGAGCGAGACCTCCCCGCTGTCAGCCGAGAGCCGCGAGAGCTGGCGCGCCCGCAACCTGCGCCGGGCGATCAAGCTGGGCGACAGCAGCAGCATCGCCCTGCGGTTGCTCCTGGGGTCACGACGACGGCTGGAGCGCCTGCGGGAGTCCCACCCGCACGCCGGTGGACTGGTGATCGCCCGCGACATTGCCCATGCCCAGACCATCAGCCGGCTGCTGGAGGAGCAGGGCGACCGGGTGCACCTGGTGCACTCGCAGGATTCCGAAGCCGCCAACCGGCTGGCGGCCTTTCGCCAGGGGGAAGCCGACTGGCTGGTGAGCATTGACATGTGCGCCGAGGGCTTCGACGCGCCACGGGTGAGGGTCGTGGCCTACCTCACCACTGTTGTCACCCGCAGCCGCTTCCTGCAGGCGATCACCCGAGCTGTGCGCATGGATGGGGAGCGGGCGGCCCTGGAGCCTGTGCCTCGCCGGCCCTCCTACGTGTACGCGCCAGCGGATCCCCTGCTGATCAGCTATGCGCGCAGCTGGTCGCTGAGTGAGCCCTATCTGCTGCGCAGCCAGCCCGTGCAGGCCCTGGAGACACCATCAGCCTCCGCAGCGGGCCGCGCCCAGCTGCCCTTGCAGGCGATCGACGAGCGGGCGGGCACGCTGCTGCGGGTGCGCGGTCCGGAACTTCCGGCATTTCTCAAGCCCAACCCCTCCCTCGGGCAAACGGCCGCAAGGGGGGCCTGAGAACAGCACAAGGCGGAAATACATGCGGTTTTTGCTTGTTGAGCCGCGTCAATGTGCGACGTTGTGTCAACCGACACCTCAAGCCCAGCCGCGGCCCGGCAGCGTGGTGCGAACGACGGGGGGCGGACCATGGATGCCGCAGTGAATCGCAGACTCACCGTTGCCGTGAGCTGGGCCCTGGCCCGCCGCGCAACCCTCGACGCCCTTGAGCACTTCGAGGAGAGCTACGCCCTCACCGAAGAATTTCGTGAATGGCTCCTCTGCCTGGAGGAGCACCCGGAATTGCTCGAACCCAGCGTGCTGATGGTTCCCCGCGACCTGCGGGGCAAGCACACCGGTCTGAGCGGAGGGCCTGGCAGCGGCGGCCCCCACCCGGAAAGCGACGGACTCCTGGAAATCTGAACCAAATCTAAAGGCCCCAGGCCTCGTCGGCGTTTCGCCAGCCCCCAGCAGCAGAAATAGGGTCAAAAGTTCACGCTTCATGGAGGCGGGGATGCCGAATGAGCCCACCGTTGCCAGAGAGATCCCCTAAGCTCAACTCATAGTCGGTCCGCTTAAGCAGTGCCTCCAGCTCCCGCCGCCGGCGTCCCCGGTGCCCAGACCGGGCGTCCTGAGGTTGAAAACCTGGTGATCGTGGGCTCGGGCCCCGCCGGCTACACCGCCGCCATCTACGCAGCCCGCGCGAACCTCAACCCGCTGCTGATCACCGGCTTCCAGGACGGCGGCATCCCCGGAGGCCAGCTGATGACCACCACCCACGTGGAGAACTTCCCGGGCTTCCCCGACGGCATCCTGGGTCCGGAGCTGATGGACCGGATGAAGGCCCAGGCCGAGCGCTGGGGAACCACCCTGGTGCTGGCGGATGCCACCGAGATCGATCTGTCGCAGCGGCCCTTCCGGATCACCGCCGACGGCACCACCTACCAGGCCCAGAGTGTGATCCTGGCCACCGGCGCCAGCGCCAACCGCCTCGGGCTGCCCCAGGAAGAACGCTTCTGGAGCAGTGGCATCAGCGCCTGCGCCATCTGCGATGGCGCCACCCCCCAGTTCCGCAACCAGGCCGTGGCCGTGGTGGGCGGCGGCGACTCGGCCTGCGAAGAGGCCGTGTACCTCACCAAATACGGCGACCACGTGCACCTGATCGTGCGCTCCGGCCAGCTGCGCGCCAGCAAGGCGATGGCCGACCGGGTGCTGGCGAATCCGGCCATCACCGTGCACTGGCACCGCCAGGTGGCCGATTGCAGCGGCAGCGACTGGCTGGAGGCGATCACCCTGCGCGACGTCGTCAGCGGCGCCACCGAGGAACTGCCGGTGAAGGGCCTGTTCTATGCCATCGGCCACACCCCCAACACCCGCCTGGTGCGCGGCCAGCTGGAGGTGGACAGCCACGGCTATCTGGTGACCCAGCCCGGCCGGCCGGAAACCAGCATCGAGGGCGTGTTCGCCGCCGGCGATGTGGCCGATGCCGAGTGGCGCCAGGGCATCACCGCCGCCGGCAGCGGCTGCCAGGCCGCCCTGGCGGCCGAGCGCTGGCTGAGCCACCACAACCTGGCGGTGGAGGTGAAGCGCGAGGCGGTGGAGCCGGAGGCGGTGGGGGAGCCCAGGCACACCGCCGAGAGCGACGAGGCCAACTACAGCCCGGATGCCCTCTGGCAGAAGGGCAGCTACGCCCTGCGCAAGCTTTATCACGACAGCAGCAAGCCCCTGCTGGTGGTGTACACCTCCCCCACCTGCGGCCCCTGTCACGTGCTCAAGCCCCAGCTCAAGCGCGTGTTGGAGGAGCTCGGTGGCGCGGCCCAGGGCGTGGAGATCGACATCGAGGCCGATCAGGACATCGCCCAGCAGGCTGGTGTCACCGGCACCCCCACCGTGCAGCTGTTCTTCCAGAAGGAGCTCAAGCAGCAGTTCAAGGGCGTGAAACAGCGCAGCGAATTCAAGGCCGCGATCGAAAGCCTGCTGGGTGTGCACGCCTGAGGAGGGCAGGCCCGCCCCAAGCCGCTGCACAGCAAACCCGCCCACAGCGAAGCCCGGGAGCAGAACTCCCGGGCTGGCTTCCAAATGGGAGACAGAGCCAGGGCCGCCGGATGGGCGAGGCCAAGCCAATGCCCAGACGTCGGTGCTGGCAACCAGCCAGACCAACCCCCCGAGCTGAGCCTGGGTCAGCGACGCCGGGGGCCACCGGGACGATTGCCACCCGGGCGGGGACCGGTGGCGCCGGCATTGCGCTCCCGGTAGGTGATGCGACCGCGGGTGAGGTCGTAGGGGCTGATTTCCACCAGCACCTTGTCGCCGGCGAGCAGCTTGATGCGGAACTTGGTGAGCTTGCCGGCTGCACGGCAGAGGCACTGGTGACCGGCAGGCTGCTCCAGGGTCACTAGGTAAAACCCGTTGCCCTGTTCCTTCTCGATCACACCAGAAGTCTCAATCATGCAGAGCGCTCGATCCAAATCTCAGCGAATCTCCAGCTTAAGCGCCGCACCACCCCACCTACCCAGGGGATAGGGTCAGCCCCTTCCGCCCACCTTCCGTGATCCTGCCCCCTGTCTCCATAGATCTGGGCCTGCTGCTGATTTCGATCGGCGTGGTGAACCTCTGGAAAGCCCGTCAGTCCTGAGCTCCGCCCCCTCCTGACCACACTGCTCTTCCACAAGCCCTACGGGGTGCTCAGCCAGTTCACCCCGGAGCCGGACAGTCGCTGGGGTTGCCTGGCCGACTACATCAGCTCCCCCGGGGTCTATGCGGCCGGCCGCCTGGACGCCGACAGCGAGGGCCTGCTGCTGCTCACCGACCAGGGACGCCTGCAGCACCGCCTCACGGATCCCGACTTCGGCCACTGGCGCCGGTACTGGGTTCAGGTTGAAGGCGACCTGACGGCATCCCACCCGCACAGCGAGACGGCCATGGCCCAGCTGCGTTCCGGCGTGCTGGTCCAGGGGGCACCCACCCGACCGGCGCGGGCGCGGGCTCTGCCGCCCGCCGAGGTGGCAGCTGCCTCACTCGCCGAGCGGACCCCCCCGATCCGCCACCGCCTGCAGGTCCCCACCAGCTGGCTGGAGCTGGAGCTGCAGGAAGGCCGCAACCGCCAGGTGCGGCGGATGACTGCAGCTGTGGGCTATCCGACCCTGCGGCTGATCCGCATGGCCATCGACCTGATGGACCAGCAATCACCGCTCACCCTGGAGGGACTGGCCCCGGGCACCTGGCGGAAGGTGACACTGCAGGAGGAGACGCGCCTGCAACAGCTGCTGCGGCGTGACCACCGCAGGAAGACTCATTCTCCCGGGCGAGGGGGACGGGCCGGCGGTGGGAAATCGGGCCGGGCAGGGGGCGGTGGGTAAGGGGGCCGGGCAGCTGGCCAGGCCTCAGCCGAGCACATCGCGCAACTCGCGCACCGTCTGCAGCTGGCCGTAGTAGTAGTTAGCCCGAGCGCGGCGATCGGGGTCCTCAAGGCCGTCAAACGCGTCAAAGCCCAGCCCCTGCCAGAGCTCATGACCACAGGCCCGGGTGAGCTCCTCACAGGCCTCGCTCTCCAGATTGGCCAGGCGACGCTGCAGGTTCTTGATCTGGGCCACCGACATCAGCGACGCTCCGCGCAACGAAACCGAAGAATCAATAGTACAGATGTGCCAGGAAGCAGATGGTCCCAGTGCGGGAGCTGGGGCCCCGGCTCAGAACGGGAGCTTCTTCTTGGCGTCCTTGTCGAGGTCGGCCTCCATCTCCCGCAGGCGCTTGAGGATCGTGTCGTAGTACTCCTTGAGGTACGACTCCAGGGTGGTGGTGTCGGCCGGATCAAGGCCGAAGGCGGCATAGCTCTCCTCCATCGGCGCATCCAGCCGGGCACCGCCGCTGATCACCCGGTCGAACGCCAGCCGTTCGGCCACGTTGAGGCTGGCCTCGAAGAACCCAGTCACGCTGCGCATGAGCTGCAGCAGAGCGGGCGGCACCCGAAACACGCGGGCATCCTTGCCGGTGTAGCGCTCGCAGAGCTGGGTGATCTCCCCAGTCGTCCAGGCGCGGGGGCCCACCACCGGGAAGGCACGACGGATGGTCTCGGGGTGCCCGAGGGCAGCCACCGCAAAGCGCGCCATGTCCTGGGTGTTCATGTACGCAATCGGTGTGGGCGTCCCGCTCACCCACACCGTCTGTCCCTCCAGCACCGGGATGGCGAACTGACTGATCAGGCCCTGCATGAAGGCCACGCCCCGCAGGATCGTGTAGTCGAGGTCGGAAGCCTCCAGCCACTGCTCAGTGCAGGCCTTGATGTCCATCAGCGGCACATCCCGATGACGGGAGGCCTCCAGTAGAGAGACGAACACCACGCGCTTCACGCCGGCACGCTGGCAGGCGGCATAGAGATTCTGCTTGCCGGTCCAGTCGATGTCGTAGGCGCTGCCCGGATCGGTGGCCCTGGCGGTCGCCGCATCAATCACCGCCTCCTGGCCTTCGAGGGCGTAATCGAGGCTGTCCGGCTCCAGCAGATCGCCGCGGGTGAGTTCGCAGCCCCACTCCTGCAGGAAGGCGGCCTTGCGGGGAGAGCGCACCATGCAGCGCACCTGATGACCGGCATCGAGCGCCTGACGGGCAATCTGCCGACCGAGGGTGCCCGTGGCGCCGACAACCAGAACCTGCATCACGTCTCCCCGAGCGGGGGTGAGCCTAGGGACCCGTTCGCCACTCGCGAGAGCAGGGCCGAGGCCCTGGGCCAGCCACGGCGATCAAGTCCAGGCCCCATCCGGCTTCAGTCCTGATCGGCGAACTTGAGCAGCAGGGCGCCGCCCAGCAGGCCGACGGGGATCAGCACCCAGAACAGCGCTGCGGTGCCGAAGATTTCGGAGGCCATGGCCACGGGGGAAGGGTCCTCCTATCTAGCAGGGTTGGGGTTCAGCAGGGTTGGGGACGCACAGGCGCCGTCGGCTCCGTCGGCTCCGTCGGTTGGCGATGGGCAGCCAGGCGACCGGCAACGGCCAGCACCTCTCGCCAGGGGGCGTCGGTGCGCAGCTGGCCCGCCATCACCCCACTGGCGGCAGCGACATGGCCTGCCTCCTGCAGGGCCGCCACCAGCACAGCGAGTCGCGGGGCCCCGGATGGCAAACGCCGGGCCAGGGCGTCGAGGGGCCAGCAGCGTGCCGGCAGCCCCGCATCGGCCTCCAGCCGCGCAAGCAGTCGCAGCGTGGCCGGGGCCATCTGGCAGGTTCGCGTGGCGGCGTCCTGAGCCAGCTCCCGCAGGGTGGGCCCATGCTGGAGAGGACCGATCCAGAGCGGGCCACTCACCGCCAGGGGCACCTCCTCCCCCAGCCGGCAACCACAGGGAGCCCAACGCCGGAGCTGGAGCAGGCTCTGCACCTGCTGGTCACCGCAACCGTGGCAGTGGGCCAGCAGGCCCAGCTGGCGCTCCTCACCGGCGACGGCCCGGCGGCGCAGGCGCACGGCGGTGCGGAAGGTGCGTCCCTCACTGAAGCTCACCAGCGGTTGCACCCCCCGGCCCTGGGCCCAGGCGGCCCGGGCGATCGCCCCCAGCTGCAGGCGCAGGGCCAGCTCCCAGCTGGCGGGATGGGCGCGGGCGGCCGCCCCCAGGCGGCGGATGGCGGCCGTCCGGTCATGCCCCGTGGGCGACCGACCATCGGTGCAGGCCAGATAGAGCACCCCATCAAGGGCAACCGCCTCCAGCGCCAGGGGCAGGAGGGCGGTCGGGCAGCCGAAGGCGTCGAGATCCACCAGGGCGAAGCGCTCCTCGCGCAACAGGCAGTCGGCGAGCAGCTGCTGGGCCGTGCGGGCCGTGCAGCGCAGGCTGCAGCCCCACGACTCCAGGGCGCTGAGGTTGGCCTCCAGCAGGGGCAGTCGGTCGGGGTCAGCGTCGTTGGCCCAGACCGCTCCGGCCCCGGCCTCCAGGCCATAGCGAAGGGCACGGATGCCGCAGCCCGCCATGGCATCGAGCACCTGCAACGGGCCCTGGCGCGCCAGGTCGGCCGCCAGCAGCACGCCGAGATCCCGCGATGGCCGGGATTCAGGACGAAAAAAGCCACCACCCGGCTGCAGTCGGGCAGCACCTTCGCAATAGTGAACGCCAGCGCTGGGATCGGGAGAAATCGGGTGAGAGGCAACCAGCCCCAGCCTGCCAACGGGGATGCCGGCTGGGGGCGCCACAGCTCCTGGATCTGGCAGGGCCAGATCTGCCACTGGCGCAGCCTGGGAGATCCCAGCCATCCGCCCCTGCTGCTGGTGCACGGCTTCGGCGCTGCCTGCGGCCACTGGCGCCGCAACGCCGCGTCTCTGGCGGCGGCCGGCTGGTGCGTCTACGGCATCGACCTGGTGGGATTCGGCGCCTCCAGCCAGCCGGCCCTGCGCCTGGACAATCGCCTTTGGGCGCGCCAGCTGCAGGCCTTCCTGAGGGAGGTGGTGGGGCAACCGGCCGTGCTGGTGGGCCATTCCCTCGGTGGCCTGGTGGCGCTCAGCTGCGCGGTCTTCTTCCCCCAGTTTGTGCGGGCTGTGGTTGCCACGCCCCTGCCGGACCCGGCCCTGCTCAGCGCCCCAGCCCCGGCGGCCGGGGGCCACAGCCAGCCCCCCCGGCGGCGGCCGTGGCGAAGGCGCCTCAAGCGCTGGCTGGTGCGGCTGCTCTGCCGCCTCCTGCCCCTGGAGCTGCTGGTACCGCTGCTGGCCCACTCCCCCCTGCTCGCCCTGGGCATTCAGAGCGCCTACGCCTCGCCGGTGATCGGTGACCAGGAACTGCACCGGCTGATCGCCCGACCGGCACGCCGCCCCGGAGCCGTGCGGGCCCTGCGGGCCATGAGCATCGCCATGGCCCTGCGCCCCCATGCGGCCACCGCTCCGGCCCTGCTGCAGCGCCTCAGGCGCCCCCTGCTGCTGATCTGGGGCCAGCGCGATCAGCTGGTGCCCCTGCGGGTGGCCGAGCAGGCCCGGCGCCAGCGGCCGGACCTGCCGCTCGCCGTGCTGGAGCACTGCGGCCACTGCCCGCACGACGAGGATCCAGACCAGTTCAACGCCACTCTCCTGGGCTGGCTGGAGCCCTGGCGGCAGCGATCCGCTCCGGCCTCGGATCCCTGAGCGGGCATGGATCAGCGAACCTGGCCCGGTAACTTGGCGGAGACGCTTGTCCCGGCACCGCCCACAGCCATGAAGCACACCCTCTCGGTGCTGGTGGAAGACGAATCGGGGGCGCTCAGTCGCATCTCGGGCCTGTTTGCCCGCCGGGGTTTCAACATCGAGAGCCTGGCGGTGGGGCCCGCCGAGAAGTCGGGCGTTTCGAGGCTCACGATGGTGGTGGAGGGCGACGACCGCACCCTCGAGCAGATGACCAAGCAGCTCGACAAACTGGTGAATGTGCTTGGGGTGATCGACCTCTCGACCATCCCTGCGGTGGAGCGCGAACTGATGCTCCTGAAGGTGGCCGCGCCCGCCCGCCAGCGCAGCGAGATCCTCGAGCTGGTCCAGGTCTTCCGGGCCAAGGTGGTGGACGTGGCCGATGACGCCCTGACCCTGGAGGTGGTGGGCGACCCCGGCAAACTGGTGGCCCTTGAGCAGGTGATGGAGCCCTACGGCATCCTCGAGATCGCCCGCACGGGCCGGGTGGCCCTGGAGCGGGCCTCCGGGGTGAACACCGCGTGGCTGAAGGTGACGGCGTCAGAAAAACGCGTGCCGGCCTGAGCAGGCAGCACGATTAGCCTGCGCCGCTGCCTTCAGGCCGCCGGCACAGAGAGGGCTGACCCCATGAGGCGAACGGACAAGGAGGTGCCTAGGGCTGGGCTGCGTCTTCAGCTCCCTCTCCCCTGGTCAGGGTCCCCCCCTCCACAACCGTGGCCTTGAGGATGCGGTCGCCCTGCTCGATCCGGTCGATCACGGCCATCCCACTGCTCACCCGGCCGAAGACGGCGTAGCGACCATCCAGCTCCGGCAGGGCCTGCAGGGCCACGTAGAACTGGGCACTGGCCGAATTGGGATCGGCGGAGCGAGCCATCGCCAGGGCCCCGCGCTGATGGGCGAGGGCGAGCTGGCGGGTGATGCCGGGGGTGGTGAGTTCCTGGCCGTAGCGGGGGGTGTCCTCGTTCTGGAGGCGGAGTTCCAGGGGAATCTGGCGAGATTCATTGGTGGCCGGATCCACGAAGTTGCCCATGCCGTACTGGTTCGGCGGGGTCATGGGATTGGCGCTGAGAGGATCTCCGCCCTGCACCACAAAGGGCGTCGGCTGGCGCACCACCCGGTGGAAGGCGGTGCCGTTGTAGACGCCACGCTTCACCAGATCCACGAAATTACCTGCCGTGAGCGGAGCGGCAGCTCCGTCCAGCTGGAAGCGCACCTCGCCCTTGCTGGTCTGCATCGCCACCGTGGCACCGCCTCGGAGGCAGGGGGTGGCTGCGGCATCGCAGCCCAGAGGGCGTCCGGAGCGGCCCTCGGCAGCGCAGGACGTGAGCAGGGTGACCAGGATCAGGCTGAGGCCGCTGCCGAGCAGGAACCGCCGCCATGCGGGAGTGCTCATACGCCCTCCAGGGGCACACCGAGAAAACGGGCGAGCTGGGCACCGGAGAGCTCAAGGTCGGCCAGGGGCATCGGTTCACCCACGCGGGTGAGCGGCATGTCGCGCCGGCCCTGAACCCTGAGGGCAAGCCTGCGGCGGGGATTGAGGCCATCGCGCACCTCCACCTTCACCGCCTGGATATCCCGCAGGGGGATCTCCACGTCGATGCGCTGGCGGAAACCCCGGCGGCTGATCGTTGCCTGACCGGCACTGCGGTCAAACCGGTTGCTGCCACTGCCCACATCGATGCCGATCACGGCCCAGAGATAGGAAGCCAGCAGCACGGCAGCAACGCCATAGAGGCCCATCACCAGCCCCTGGGGCACCCACTCCAAATCAGCGGGATGGCCCACGGGCAGCAGATCCCGGTGCAGGTAGCTGGAGAGGCTGGTGAGGAGAAACCCCACCCCCCCCAGGCTCACCATCAGGGCGACCAGCAGGTTGGAGGGACGGCGTGAGCCGAGCACGGGCTGCTCGAGCACGTCGGCGGAGGGGGGCATGCAGCAGGCACGGAGCTGGGGGCCATCTTGGCGTGGAGGGGGCGGCGCCGGATCGATCGGCGCGGGGACGCGAGGAGCAAATACCTAAAAGCCAGCGCCGGCAAGGGATTTCAGCCCGTGTCAGAGCGCCTCGCGATGCCGGAGAACGTTGTTACCATCTCCCGGTATCCCGCTCTCTCCATGACGATCGCTGTAGGGCGCGCCCCAGCCGGTCGGGGATGGTTCGACGTCCTCGATGACTGGCTCAAGCGCGACCGCTTCGTTTTTGTGGGGTGGTCTGGTCTGCTGCTCTTCCCCACCGCCTATCTGGCGCTGGGTGGCTGGCTGACCGGCACCACCTTCGCCACCTCCTGGTACACCCACGGCATTGCCAGCTCCTACCTGGAGGGCTGCAATTTCCTCACCGCCGCGGTGAGCACCCCGGCCGATGCCATGGGGCACTCCTTGCTGCTGCTCTGGGGCCCGGAAGCCCAGGGTGACTTCGTGCGCTGGGTGCAACTCGGCGGTCTCTGGCCGTTCGTCGCCCTCCACGGCGCCTTCGCCCTGATCGGCTTCATGCTGCGCCAGTTCGAGATCGCCCGTCTCGTCGGCATCCGCCCCTACAACGCCATCGCCTTTTCCGGCCCGATTGCGGTGTTCGTCAGTGTTTTCCTGATGTACCCCCTCGGCCAGAGCAGCTGGTTCTTCGCTCCGTCCTTCGGGGTGGCGGCGATCTTCCGCTTCCTGCTCTTCCTGCAGGGCTTCCACAACTGGACGCTGAACCCCTTCCACATGATGGGAGTGGCGGGCATCCTCGGCGGTGCCCTGCTCTGCGCCATCCACGGCGCCACGGTGGAGAACACCCTGTTCGAAGACTCCGAGCAGGCGAACACCTTCAAGGCGTTTGAGCCCACCCAGGAAGAGGAGACCTATTCGATGGTCACCGCCAACCGCTTCTGGAGCCAGATCTTCGGGATCGCCTTCTCCAACAAGCGCTGGCTGCACTTCTTCATGC
>VGPU01000012.1 GCA_016882525.1 Cyanobacteria bacterium M_surface_10_m2_119
TGCTGCCCAAGGTGATGGTCACCGCCGTGGTCACGGATGCGGGCGCTGATGCCGTGGTGCAGGCGATCCGTGCCGCGGCACTCACCGGTGAGATCGGCGACGGCAAGATCATCATCAGCCATGTCAACCAGGCGATTCGGATTCGCACAGGCGAGAGCGGCGACGTCACCCTCGAGTGATCGCCAGAAAAAAACCGCTGCAGGGCCTGCAGCGGTTTTTCAGATTCAGATGAGCACTCCCGGGTGACGGGATCAGCCGACAGCGGCAGCAGCGCGGTCGAAGTAGGTGCCGATTTCGCTCATCAGAGCGGAGCAGTCGCCGGGGGTGATGCCGTTGCGATCGTTGGCGATGGCTAGAGGGGCGTCCTTCATCTTGCGCACACCTTCAGCCACGGAAGCGCCGGGGACGCCGAGGGCCAGGTAGGTCTCACGCAGGCCGTTCAGGCAGCGGTCTTCCAGCACGGAAGCGTCGCCGTTGAACACGGAGTAGGTGACGTAGCGGAGGATGATCTCCATGTCGCGCAGGCAAGCAGCCATGCGGCGATGGGTGTAGGCATTGCCGCCGGGGGCGATCAGGGCGGGCTGGGCCTCGAAGAGATCGCGGGCCGCGTTGGTGACGATCTTGGAAGCGTTGGAGGTGATGCGGTTGACAGCATCCATCCGCTTGTTGCTGTCAGCGACCATCGCCGCCAGGGCGTCGATCTGACCAGCGTTGATGAATTCGCCGCGGGCATCAGCCTGGGCAACGACCTTGGTGAAGGCGTCGAACATCGGTGTTGGGAGATGGGTCTCTGACCACAGGGGTTAGGCATCCCCTCCCCAGGAGCGCGTGGCACGGGCTCCCGGCCACAACTGCCAGGATCTGCCCAGCCGCCCCTGCGAACCAATGGCTGCCGCCGCTCTGAGCTGGTCTGATCTGGAGGCGCTGGCCGGCGAGCATCCCGCCCGAACCGGAGAGGGGCGCAGGGAAGGTGCCACCAATGCCCAGGCCCACCTCCGCCTGTTCGGGCAGCAGGAAAGCGACGTGCGGGTGACCCTCTACCGCGACCACCACGCCTGGTGCCCCTACTGCCAGAAGGTGTGGCTGTGGCTGGAGGAACGCCGCATCCCCTACCGGGTGCGCAAGGTCACGATGTTCTGCTACGGGGAGAAGGAGAGCTGGTACCGGCAACGGGTGCCCTCTGGGATGTTGCCGGCCCTGGAGATCGACGGTCGGCTCGTCACCGAGAGCGACCGGATCCTGGAGGCGCTGGAAGCGAGCTTCGGCAGCCTGGGGCCAGGCATGGCTGATCCCGCCGTGGTGCCCTTGCGGCGGCTGGAGCGCCAACTGTTCCGCGCCTGGTGCCAGTGGCTGTGCGTTCCCCACGGCGCCAGGGGTGAAGCCGAGGCCCTACGGCAGTTCCAGGGCTGGGCCAGCACCCTGGAACAGGCCCTGGCTGCCCACGGGGGTCCCTACCTGCTGGGGGAGGAGCTGGGCACCGCCGACCTGGTGTTCGTGCCCTACGTGGAGCGGATGAATGCCTCCCTCGCCTACTACAAGGGCTACCTGCTGCGGCGCGAGCATCCGCTCATCGACCGCTGGTTCGCGGCCCTCGAGCAACGCAGCACCTACCTGGGCACCCAGAGCGACTTCCACACCCACGCCCACGATCTGCCGCCCCAGATGGGGGGCTGCCATGCCAGTGGCAGCGCCAGCCAGCAGGCCCTGGCCGCCCGCATCGACGGCGGTGCCTGGCCGATCCTGGAGCCGCCCCAGGCCGATCCCGAAACCAGCGCCCCGGCGCCGGAGGACAGCGCCACCCTCGCCCTGGCCCGGGTGCTGCGCCATCGTTCCAAGCTCCTGGAGCGCAACCCCCTGGGCGCCGCGACCTTCGATCCCGCCCTACGGGCTGCCCTCACCACCTTGACCCTCGGCACCCCTGTGCCGCCGCCGCCGGGCAGTGCCAGCGGCCTGCGCGATCTGCGCGATCGCATCAGCGTGCCCCGCGACATGCCGCTCCACGCCGCGCGCCTGCTGCGCCAGGCGCTGGAGGCGACGGCCCTGCTGGATCCCAGCGCCCCCGGGGCCCAGGGACGGGCCATCCCCCTGCAGCACCGGCGCGACCAGGATCCCCAGCCCTTCCTGGCCAGCACCCCAGACCCTGCCTAGGGTCAAACACATCCCCCCGTTCGCAACGGTCTGGCATGGCCCCGCGTTCCTGTGCTGCACTCGCGGCCCTGGTGCTGAGCCTGGCGCCCGCCAGCCAGGCGCTGGAGCTGCGGGGCTCCACGGTGTTCGTGCGCGCCCCCTGGAAGGTCGACCTGGTGAGTTACTACACCACCGTGGGGCAGCCCTGGGCGGAATACTTCTTCACCCTCGATCTGCCCGCGGATGCCGGAGCCTCCCTGGGAGCCTTGCTGATCCAGCAGACCCGGGGGGTCGACAACAACTTTCCCTTCGCCGCCGAGCAGACCCGGGCCTTTCTGGGCCGGCCCCGCAGGGCGGGTGCCGCTATCCCTGTGCAGGCCACCTTCTCCCAGCGGGAGCGCCTGATGGAGGTGGTGTTTCCGGAACCGGTGGCGCCGGGCTCCACGGTCACGGTGCGGCTGAAGCCCTGGACCAACCCGATGATGGCCGACACCTACATGTTTCAGGTGACGGCCGTGCCCGCCGGGCCGAATCCGAGCGGATCACCCGTGGGTTTCGGCACGCTGCGGATCTACTCGCCCGACTGGCGCTGAACCGACCCCCAGGCCCAACCAGCCAGCCCCCTCACCCACCCGGGAAGCGGAGGGTGCGCCAGTCGCCGCTGGCGGTGCTCACCTCGATGCCGATCTCCACAGGCTCCTGGCCGGCTCCGAACTGATCGTGCCACCAGCCCATGGCCTCAGCCCAGGCGGCATCCAGGGAGTCGTAGAGGTCGTCGAGCACCGGATGGGGCGATCCCTGCCCGTCCACCAGACGGTAATGACGCTCGTGCGGGCCACCGGGACGGTGGGGCCGAACAGGAACCATCGCTCAGACCGGATCACTTCGCAAGCATCATGGCCGCTGTGACAGATGGGAACTGTCACCTTCACAACATCTTCCGGTGCTCCGCGCTGCTTCCTGCGCTCAGCGGATGAATAGCATCTCCGCGAAGGTGGGCAGGGGCCAGAGGGCATCGTCCACCAGGCCTTCCAGCCCATCCACCGCCTCCCGCAAGCGAGCCATCAACGGCAGCAGGCCATCGGCGCAGTGGCGCAGGTGAGCCATGGCCGGGTCGTGGCTGTCACCCTCGCCATGGGCGGGCTGGGCGAGGGCCTGCTCCAGGGCATCGCAGCTGTCGTTCAGCTGACTGAGGAGGGCCGCCAGCTGGTTGCGCACCGCCAGGCTGGGCTGCAGGCCCATGGCCTGCTGCTGCTGCAGCGCCTGGCCGAGCTCGGTGAGGTAGCGCACGGCCGCCGGGTACACCTGGGTGCGGGCCATCTGCAGGGCCAGGCGAGCCTCCACCTCGATTGCCAGCACGTACTGCTCGCTGTAGACCGCGAACCGGCTCTCCAGCTCCACGGGGCTGAGAACGCCGTGACGGCTGAACAACTCCCGCACCCCATCCCGGCGCAGCACCGGCAGGGCATCGGCACTGGTGCGCAGGTTCTCCAGTCCGCGCTCCTCGACGGCCCGCCGGTGCCACTCCTGGGAGTAGCCATCGCCGCCGAACACCACGGCACCGTGGTCACGCATCACCTGCTGGAGCACCTCGAAGGCGGCATCTCCAAGGGCCGCGCCGGCGGCCAGCTGGGCCTCCAGCTGGCTGGCGATCCACTCGAGGGAATCGGCCATGATCGTGTTGAGGGCCACCAGCGGGCCAGCCACCGACTGGTTCGAGCCCACGGCCCGGAACTCGAAACGGTTGCCGGTGAAGGCGAAGGGGGAGGTGCGGTTGCGGTCGCCCGGATCCTTGGCGAACTCCGGCAGGCTGTCGACCCCGAGCTGCATCACGCCGGCGCTGGCGGAACCCTGGGGCCGCCCTTCGCGGATCTGGTTGAAGACGTCCTCCAGCTGGCTGCCCAGGTACACCGAGATGATGGCCGGCGGCGCCTCGTTGGCCCCGAGCCGGTGGTCGTTGCCGGCCGTGGCCACCACCGAGCGCAGCAGGGGGCCGAAGCTGTGCACACCTCGGATGACGGCGCCACAGAAGAGCAGGAACTGCAGGTTGTCGTGGGGCGTCCTGCCGGGATCGAGCAGGTTGCCGTGGCTGGCATTGCCGATCGACCAGTTCACGTGCTTGCCACTGCCGTTGATGCCGGCGAAGGGCTTTTCGTGCAGCAGGCAGGTGAAGCCATGCCTCTTGGCGGTGTTGCGCAGCACCGTCATCGTGAGCTGCTGGTGATCGGTGGCCACGTTGGCCGCCTCGAAAAACGGGGCGATCTCGAACTGACCGGGGGCCACCTCGTTGTGGCGGGTCTTGGCGGGAACGCCCAGCTTGTAGAGCTGCTGCTCCACGTCCTGCATGAACACCTGCACCCGCTCGGGAATGGCGCCGAAGTAGTGGTCGTCGAACTGTTGTCCTTTCGGAGAGGCCTTGCCGAAGAGGGCGCGGCCGGCCAGCTGCAGGTCGGGGCGCAGGGCGGTGAAGGCGGAATCCACCAGGAAGTACTCCTGCTCGGCGCCACAGGTGGACTTCACCGGGGCGATCTCGGTTTCACCGAGCAGCCGCAGCAGCCGCTGGGCCTGGCGATTCATGGCAGCGATCGAGCGCAGCAGGGGCGTCTTCTTGTCGAGCGCCTCGCCGGTCCAGCTCACGAACACCGTGGGAATGCAGAGGGTGACGCCGTTGGGCGTCTCCATCAGATAGGCGGGACTGGTGATGTCCCAGGCGGTGTAGCCGCGGGCCTCGAAGGTGGAGCGGATGCCGCCATTGGGGAATGACGAGCCATCCGGCTCCCCCTGCACCAGCAGCTTGCCTGTGAATTCCGTGATCACCCGGCCATCCCCCTTGGGGGAGATGAAGCCGTCGTGCTTCTCAGCGGTGGAGTTGGTGAGGGGATAGAAAACGTGGGCGTAGTAAAGGGCACCCCGGCCGGTGGCCCAGGTTTTCATCGCCTCAGCCACCACGTTGGCCACCGAGAGGTCGAGCTTGCCGCCGGTCTCGATGGTGCGCTGCACCGAGCGGAACACCGCCTTGGGCAGGGCGGCCTTCATCTTGTCGAGGGTGAAGACGTCGCGCGCCCAGAGCTCCTCCAGCGGCGCGGGTGTCGCCGTGGCCACCGCCCGCCGCCGCTGGATCTGCTGCAGAGCGGCGAAGCGCTGGGGGCTGGGCATGGAGACATCCCGGGACTGAGACGCATCCAATCCCGCGGCGGGACCCGCATTTAGTAGCGGTTGCTACGAAATGGCCAGCTGACTGCTGCCGTCAGATCAGGTAGCGGCGAATACAGGGACGGCACCAATAGACGAGTGCAGCCACAGTGGCCGCCCAGAGCAGACCCGCCAGCACCGCCGTGACGCCCCTCCCCTCGCTGAGCAGCGCCAGTCTCACGATCCCGTAGGGCACGGCCGTGGCCAGGCTCATCGAGAGGGCCACGATGGCCAGGATCTGCCCCCAGGCCCGCCACTTGAGCAGGGCCACGCTGGCCACGATCCCCACCACAGCCGTGGGCAGCACGGCACTGGCCCCCACGGCGATGTGGGCCGTGCGCCAGGTGTCCTCCAGCAGGATCCCAGCAAGGGTGAGGGGGATGGCGAGCCCGTTGGCCACCAGCCCCAGCCAGGCCAGGGTGAGATAGCCGCGCGGAGGGTGCAGCATCGCAAGCTGGGTGTCGGGAGGCCCATCGTGGATCAGCGACGGCCTGGCCCCTCAGCGCAGCTCGAACAGCAGCAGATCGGCCCCCGCCTCTCCGGCCTGGAAATCCGCCAGAGCAGTGGCGGCAAAGCCCAGGCCGTCCCCATGCACCAGGGACAGGACGGGGGCAGCCCCATCCGCAGAGGCAGGACGTTGCACCTGGCCGGATCCGCGGATCAACTGGATCCAGCCCAGGCTGCCGGCGGCGAGGGCCAGCGGCAGGCTGGCGCCAGGGGCGGGTTGGGCGCGCCACAGCCGCACGGGCCGATGAATGGCCAGGGCACCCTGGGCCCGTTCGGGATCGAGCAGCGGCGTCCAGCCCGTGCCGATGGCGAAGGGCTGCTGGCCATAGGCCGGGGGGATGCCTGCACGGCTGGGCTCGATCCAGATCTGAAGCAGGCGGCAGGGCTGGTCGCCCGCGTTGATCTCGCTGTGCACCACGCCGGTGCCGGCGCTCATGCACTGCACCTCTCCGGCGCGCAGCACCTCGGCATGCCCCATCGAATCGCGGTGGTTGAGCTGGCCCTCCACCATCACCGTCACGATCTCCATGTCGCTGTGGGGGTGCATGCCGAAGCCGCGGCCAGCGGCGATGGTGTCGTCGTTCATCACCCGCAGCGGCCCAAAGCCCATCCAGGCCGGGTCGTGATGGCCTGCGAAGGAGAAGCTGTGCCAGCTGTCGAGCCAGTCGAGCCGGCTGTGGAAGCGCTCGGCGGCCGCACGGAACACCAGGCCGGCGGCGCTGGCAGGGGCAGCAGGCTGGGCCAGGTTGCGTGGATCAGCGCCGGGGAAGCGAGGCATGGCGTATCAGGGGGGAGTTGGGGCCGTGGCTCAGGCGGGCAGGGCCAGAAGGCGGCTCACCAGGTCGGCGATCGAGTCGTCCTTGGCGGGGTTGGCGGCCGTGCTCACCAGCTGGCGCCCCACCACCACGGCCCCGAGGTGAGCCAGCTGCAGGCGCAGGGCCGTGAGCACGGTGTGGCCGCCGCCGCCGGAGTGGGTGGCGATCACCACGGGCCGGCCGTTGAACAGGCGGCGGAAGTCGCTGCCCTGCACGGATAGCCAGGCGATGGCGCTGGTAAGCACGGGAGGAATGGAGCCGTTGTATTCCGGGGCGCAGATCACCCAGCGGGGGGCCCCCTGAAGGGCGGCCTCCAGCTCCGCCACAGCGGCGGGGTGCTCCTGGTCCTGGGCCAGGGGCGTGAACAGGGGCAGGTCCAGGGCGGTGAGATCCAGCACCGCCGCCCGCCCGCCCCGGGAACGGGCTTCGGCGGCAAAGCGCTCCGCCAGCTTGAGGTTCTCACCGTTGCTGGCGGCCAGCACAAGCAGGTCGGTCATCGCAGGGGGACGCCAGGATGGGCGCAATGGGGACTGCTTCATGCTCTGCCCTTGCGGCAATCCGCACAAGACGGCACCCCAACGTGGCTCAGGCACCGCGGGGTAACCTCGGGCGTGATGACGCGCACGGTCTACCCGGAGGTGCCTCCGCGGGTGGAGTATGGCCTCACGGAGCTCGGCCGCGAGCTCATCCCGGTGCTGGAGGGGCTGCACGCCTGGGGGGTGCGGGCCAGCGCCGATGGGTGAGCGGCAACGTGCCTGCCCTGGGCCGGCAGAGGTGTCTTAGGCAGGATGAACCCGGTGTCGGGGAGCAGGATGTTGGCCGCAGCTCAGGCAGTGCTCCCATCCGCGCACCCCTGCCCTGGCAATGGCCGGGGAGAGGCCGACTGAGCGCCATGGCCAAGCCCAGACGGGAGCCCCGCCACGTGGTGCCGGCGATCAGCTTTTGCATCCCGGTGGATTTCTTTGCGGGGGATGAGCTCTATGTGGGCCGCCTCGGGGACATCAGCCAAACCGGGGACTGTCTGGTCTTTCCCCCCCACCACCGGGTGAGCGTGGGCAGCAGCGGCCCGCTGGTGATGCATCACCCCAATGTGGGCGAACCGATCCATGCCAGGGGTGAACTCCTGTGGATCGATGATCTGGATCACGCTCTCTACACGGGCTTCAGCTTCCTGGACCCGATCGACTTTGAGCGCACCTTTCTGCGCATGCTTCTGGGACGCAGCAGCGGCACCAGCGCCACCGGCCGACTTCGCAGCCTGCGCGACATCGCCCAGGATATGGACGGATTCGATTCCTGAGCGCCCCTTCTGCGCAGACCCCTGATGCCCCCCCTTCGTGCCGCCTGGTGGCCGCTGCTCCTGCTGCTCGTGGGGCCGACTGCATCGCAGGCTGCAGTCCAGCGCCAGGGCCCACCCGCTGCGGTCTGCGTGATCGCCCCTCGCGTGGAACCTGTTGAAGAGGTGGATGCCTTCGGGGTGGTGCCGACCCCACGACCGCGGCTGGTGATGGTGGAGCCGCTGCTGGAGTTGCGGATCGAACGTCAGGGGCGGCCGACATGGCAGCGTCGCGGCACCCAGCAGGAGCCGATCCGCACTCCCCTGGACTGGCCCACCGCACCGATCGCGCCCGGGGAACTTGTCTTGCTGCGCCTGCAACCCCGCGGTGCGGACAGCGATGCCTTCGCCCACGTGCAACTGGCTGGAGCATCGGCCGAGCGGATGGAGAGCGCCCGGCGGCTGATCCTCTCCCTGGGGGGGGATGGTCAGGCCTGGCTGGAGGCCTTTGAGCAGGCACTGGCAGCCAGTGATGTGCCCCTGGCCTGGGCCCTGCTGTTTCACCCTGACGCTCCCGAAACCCCCGCCCTGGGGGACATCCGGCGCGAGGTGATCAGCCGCGGGTGCAGCGACTGAACGGCGAACGTCTCACCAGAACCCCTGGGAGCGCAACCAGATCCCCAGGGCCAGCATCGGCACGAACACCCCAGCAAGGATCTGGAGTTTCACCACCCAGGGACGGGGCGGGGAGGAGGGTTCAGGGCGGGGCATCGCGAGGAGGGAAGAGAGCCCGTGGAGGCGAGGACCGATCCAGGGGAATCAGCCGTGGCCGATTGGCAAGGAGACGCCCCGGCCCGTGATCGGCCAGGTGGCCTCCCCCGGGTTCAGCCAACCTAAAGGCCTGGGAAAGCCAGCTTCTCGGGCAGCCCCAGCAGCCAAATTCATGGGAAACCCTGAATTCCGTCGCGCTCGGCGCCATTCACCCCCAGAATCAGTGCATGGCACATTCCGGTTTCGACCACGCCTCCACTTCCGAGGGCCCCTATCGGGTGCGTCCTCAGGTCGAGCGTGAACAGAGCGTGCCCCAGCAGGTGGCAGCTCCCCGCTTCACCACGCGCGATGACGCGGAAACCTTCGCCCACCTTGTGGCCCAGGACCGGCACCAGTCGGTGGTGGTTGAAAAACTCGCTCCTGGCGGCTGCTGGCTGCAGCTCTCGACCGTGGCCGGCTGGGCTGCCTGAGCTGACCGCTTGATCACGCCCGCAGCGGCATCAGCCCCCGATCTAGTCACGCGAGAGGGTCACGATCTCGGGGGCGAACACGAACGTGAGGTCGTCGAGGCACTCGGCATGGCCATCCATGGCCACCACGCCCCCCGCCACAAAATCGATCAGGCGCTGGGCCTCCCGACGATTCATGGCGCTGGCATGCACCAGCACCGTCTGCAGTTCGCGCACGGCCTGGACGATCGCCTGCGCATCCTCAAAGCGGGTGGGGTGAAACACCACCACCTCGGGCAACCAATCGCCAAAGAGAGCGTCCATCCCCTCAAGCTAGGGAACCCAGCCAGGGCTGCCCAGCCCACTGAGCCGAATGACAGGCAGCAAAAAGGCCCCAACGGGGCCCTTGCCAGGAAAACACCCCCACGACGGAGGGCATCGTCCACCTCGACGGCACTGACGGTATCGGGCCGGAGCGGCAGCTGACGACGTCAGGCGGATGGGGGCAGGTGCGCCACCAGGCCCTGGGCCAGGGCCTCGGCGCTGCGCAGGGCCCCCTCAATCCGACCGAATCCCACACCGGCGATGTAATCACCGCAGAACCCCAGCCGGGAGCGGCTGCAGAGCATCAGCTCACTGGGAAGGCCAGGCGCGATCGGGAATGCCGCTCCCCAGCGCATCAGCTGGGGAGCGGCTTCATCCAGATCCAGGGGGGGCACCCAGGGAGCCATGCATTGCCCCACGGCATCGGCTAGGGACTGGATCACGCTCTGCTCCCGGCCGGCATCGGCCGGGAGCTGCAACAGGCGGGCCACGGCGGAGCGGGCTCCGTAGACATCCAGGTGGTCGGCCGCGAAGGCATCGCTGGAATGGGCCACCACAGCACAGCGACCGTCGTCGAGGGGCTGGATGCTCAGGCGATGGAGCCCCCAGCGCTGCTGGGCTGCCGCGTCGAAATTCACCAGCCGGAAGGGCAGAGCCCGCCAGGCCGTAGCCGCCTGGCCTGTCAACACCAGCAGCAGATTGGAGCGGGCCTCAAAACGGATGCCGGCCAGGGTGAGAAGCACATGGTCGAGCTGGAGATCCCCCAGGCCTGCCGCCACCCGGGCCAGGGGCACCGCATCCCAGCCGAAGATCACCTGGCTGCGGGGATGGGCCAGGAGCGTGCCGCTCAGCACCAGCCAGTCCGCCTCGGCGAGCAGGCTGCCCTCGGGGTCGATCAGCTGCCAGGGCCCCTGGGGCTGCCGCCCCAGGGAGCGGATGAAGCTGCCGTAGTGCTGAGCCAGTCCCTCGCCGCCCGCGAGCTGGAGCAGACCCCGACAGAGCAGGTCCATCCCCCCCGGGCCATGCAGCAGCAGGCCCATGCCCAGGGCATCGGGGCGCCCGATGTTGAGCCGCGATTCCCCCTCCAGCATCGCCACGGGGCCCGGCCAGGGCTCGAGCCAGCCGCCCTCGAGCAGGGGCTGGAGCAACTGGGGAGGAGGGGTACCGGTGATGTTGAGCAGGGGGGCGCCGTGATCAATCACGAGCTGGCTGTCACCCCGGCTGCGACGCGTGCTCGCCCGCCCGCCAGGCCCCCGTCCCGTTTCCCAGAGGGAGATGGAGCCGCTGAAACCGAGGCGGCGCAGCTGGGCGACCACGGCGCAGCCCGCCACCCCCGCGCCGATCACGGCAACCGTGGCGGAGGCGGGATGGGGCATCCAGCGGTGACGCAGGCAGTAGCGTCTTAGCCGATCTAGGCAGCCATGGCGCGGTTTCTGCTGGTTCTCCAGCCCAACGCTTCACTCGGGCAGCACGCCCCGGATCCCCAGGCACCGGAGGTCATGCTCCGTGCGCTCGAGCC
This sequence comes from Cyanobacteria bacterium M_surface_10_m2_119, assembly GCA_016882525.1. Taxonomy (GTDB): domain Bacteria; phylum Cyanobacteriota; class Cyanobacteriia; order PCC-6307; family Cyanobiaceae; genus NIES-981. Next base: position 10,981 of record VGPU01000012.1, read on the forward strand.
GGTGCTGGAGGCCCTCAGCGCCGAGGTCGACCACCGCACGCCAGCCCACCTCGGCGCCCTGCTGAAGCAGGGCGCCGAGAGCCAGCGCATGCAGCTGTTTGCCGACGTGCAATCAAAGACCGGCGGGCGCGTGCTGGAACTGGTGCTGATCAGCCGGGAAGCCATGGGCCTGCGCGCGCCCCAGACCCTGCTGATGTTCGAGCGACTCGTCGATCTGGCGCAGACCCACATGCCGGGCATGGGCGTGATCTTCCGCTCCGATCGCGACGGCCCGCTGCCTTGAGCGCCCCGGGAAGGCGATGCAGAACCCTACAGAAAGGCTTAAGATTTGGAGCAAGACCGGCATGCCCCCTCCAACCGGGTCGCTGCCTGCCGAAGGTCCCGCTCCCCTCTCTGGGTTCCCCGTGAACGACAACCATCCCGTGCTCTTCGCCCTCGATGCCGAGCGCGAGGCCCTGCAGGCGACCTACCGCCGGGAACCCAACGAGCACAACCGCTACCAGCTGGTGCGGCTGGAGTCCTTGATCGCCCAGTGGGCCCCCCAGCGGGCAGCGGCGAACTGACGCCCCCGGGCCGCATGGATCCCCAACGGGGGGGAACCATCGTTCTGGTTGCGGCCCCTAAGTTCAGAGAATCCTCCCCGGCACCGGTGTTCTCCCCATTCCGTACGGCCTGCTCCCTGTTGGCCCGATGACCAGCAGTCGGGTCCGGGACCGCTGGCACACCCTCCTGCGCTGGCGCCAGCAGCTCACGGTGCCCCAGTTCACCGTGGTCACCGGCGGCCTGGTGATTGCGGCCGGAACCGTGCTGATGGCCTCGCCCCTTTGTTCCCTCGACAGCGTCGGGCTCTGGGAGGCCCTGTTCACGGTCACCTCGGCCATCACCGTGACCGGGTTGTCGATCATCGATGTGGGCCGGGAGCTCACCCCGCTGGGCCAGGGGCTGCTGATGGTGCTGATCGTGACCGGCGGGCTCGGCCTGATGGCGATCACCACCTTTCTCCAGGGCTTCGTGCAGGGTCATGGCGGCCTGCGCGCTCGCCTCGACCGGGGCCGGGCCCTGGACGAATTCGGCGTGGGCGGCATCGGCCCCACCTTCAACAGCATCCTGATCACCGGCGGCTGTGTGATGGGGCTGGGAACCGTTCTGCTCTACAGCTTCGGCTTCTCGGATATCCAGCACCCGCTTCAGCGGCTGTGGGCCGCCCTGTTCCACGCCGTGAGCGCCTACAACAACGCCGGCTTCGGCCTCTGGAACGACAGCCTGATCCGCTACCGCGACAACCCCATGGTGAATGGGGTGATCACGGCTCTGGTGGTGGTGGGGGGCATCGGTTGGCGGGTGATCAATGATCTCTGGATCAATCGACGCCGAGTGAACAGGCTGCGGCGCCTCAGCCTGCACACCCGCCTTGTGCTGCGCAGCACCGCGGTGCTGATTGTGGCGGGCGCGCTGGGACTGCTGTTCACCGAGTCGTTCGCCATGGGCGGTGTGATCGCCCAGCTGGCCTGGTGGCAGAAGCTGCAGGTCACCCTGTTCCAGTCGATCAGCGCCCGTACGGCCGGCTTCAACACCGTGCCCCTCTCGGTGGAGACGTTCTCCGATGCCGGCCTGCTGCTGGTGATCGTGCTGATGTTCATCGGCGCCAGCCCCGGCGGCACCGGCGGCGGCATCAAGACCACCACCTTCGCCACCCTGATGGGAGCCACCCGCTCCACCCTGCAGGGGCGCCAGGAGGTGGTGATCCACCAGCGGCAGATCCCCGCCACGGTGGTGCTGCGAGCGATCGGCGTCACGATCGCCTCCCTGATCTTCGTGCTGCTCATGGCCCTGCTCCTCGGGCTTGGAGCCACCGACAGCGGGGCGCCCACCAGCACCACCTTCAGCTTTCTGGAGAAGCTGTTCACCTGCATGTCGGCCTTTGCCACCGTGGGGCTCGATCTCGGGGTCACGGCGCAACTCAACCGGCTGGGCCAGCTGGTGCTGATCGTGGGCATGTTCGTCGGCAGACTGGGCATTCTGCTGCTGCTTTCAGCCCTCTACGGCAACCGCCCGCAGCCGCGGGTCGGTTATCCCCGCGAAGAGCTCTACATCTGAACCCATGGGCAACTGGTGGCACTGGAATCCTGCTGAAGGCATCGCCCGGGGAGGCTTCGCCGTGATCGGCGTGGGCCGCTTCGGCACCGCGGTGTGCAGCGAACTGATCAAGGCGGGCGCCGACGTGCTGGCCATCGACAGCGATCAGAAGGCCGTCGACGCCCTTCGCCAGGTGGATCCGGCCATTCAGGCCCGGGTGGTCGACTGCACCGATGAGGAGGCCCTGCGCGAAGCGGGCGTGCTGGACGTGGAGACCGTGGTGGTGGCGATGAGCGAGCCCATCTCCGCAAGCATCACCGCCACCCTGATCGCCAAGGACAGCGAAGGCAGCCGCGTGAAACAGGTGATCGCCCGCGCCACCAACGACCTGCACATGAAGATGCTGCAGCGGGTGGGAGCCGATCGGGTGGTCTTCCCCTCGAAGATGCAAGGTCACCGCCTGGGGCTGGAGCTGGTGCGCCCCAACCTGCTGGAGCGTCTGCGCCTCGACGACCAGAACTTCATCGAGGAGATCCGGGTGCCGGCCTCCTTCGTCGGGCAATCGCTGCGCGACCTCAACCTGCGCAAGAACTACAACGTGAACGTGCTCGCCGCCGGGCCGGACAACCACCTGACCGTGAACCCTCCGGCCTCCCATGTGCTGGAAGCCGGCGAACTGCTCGTGGTGATGGGCAGCAGCGAAGCCCTCGCCGCCCTGCCGGGTAGCTGAGCCCGCAGCTCCGGGGGGCCTTCCTTGCGCCGGTGGCTGCCCCGTGGGACTGCGCCTATGCCAAAAGCAGCATCAGCGCCGTCGTTCATCCGGAGATCTCGCACGCCATGGCCAAAACACTCTTCTCCGACTCCGACGATCTCCTGAAGTTCCTGGATCAGGAACCCCTGGGCAGCCGCGCCAGCATGGATGACGATGACGATGACGATGACGATGACGATGACGATGATGACGATGATGACGATGATGACGATGATGACGATGATGATGATGATGATGACAGCTCCTCAGGCTCATCCAGTGATGACGACGATGACAACTACGTGGTGATTGATGGTGTACTGGTGAAGCTCCGGGGCAACGGCAGTATCGATGACTCCCAGCCCACCGGATTGATCCCGACCGGTTCGGGCTTCAGGCTCCGTGGCGATGGAACCCCTGATAACACTCAGCCTGGCCGACTGCGGATTGTGGGCACCTCGAAAGATGATCTGATCATCGCAACAGGCGTCACACGCGAGTCCTGATCGGCCGCAAGGGATCCGACGAATTAGTCCTGGGGAATCGCAGAGGTACCTTCTACGAAGACAAACACAAAGATCGCAGCTACGCAATCTTGAAAGATTTCTCGGAAGATGACGAAGCCGTTTTGTACGGCTCTCTATCCAACTACAAGATTTCATCAACCAAGGCGGGGGAGTCAAGGGGACGGGGATCTTCTACAACGATGGCAAGGACAAAGACCTGATCGGCCTGATTGCCGGCAAAGCCAATCTGAACACCAACGACCTCAGCTTTCTCTAGGCCATTCCTCAAGGCAAGAGGCAAGATCCCCAGGGCCCCCGCCCTGGGTGAAGGGGGGCCTCTCGGCTTCTTGCTCAAAACGCATCAGCTGTTTCCACCCACGCAGCTGGTTGGAGATGGGGCTCCCAGCGGCGATCCAATGCCAGCAATGATGACGACGTCTTGCGTGCTCTGATCACCAACCGCAGGATGGCGACCACTCCCCGATCGCCCTTGAGACGGATCTTCCCCTACCACCCAGGTGGCTGGGTCAGCGGGAGCATTCGATCAGCACGTCCTGGGCATCGGCCCATGGACCCAGGAGTCCTCACAGCGCGCCATAGACTCCTCTGCGTCCGGCGCCCGTAGCCCAACCGGTAGCAGGCAGGTCACTTAAAATGACCCCAGTGCGGGTTCGAATCCCGCCGGGCGCACCATCCCCTTCCACCGCCAGCACGCCGTGCCCGGTTTCCTGAACGTTCTCACCAGCGCCGCAGGCGCCGACTGGCTTCCCGTCGTTGGGCTCTACATCGCCCTGGGGGGCGCCTATCTGGTCGTCATTCCCCTGGCCCTCTACGCCTGGATGGTGAAGCGCTGGACGGTGATGGGCAAGCTCGAGCGTTTCGGGGTCTACGGCCTGGTGTTTCTTTTCTTCCCCGGGCTGATTCTGTTCGCCCCCTTCATCAACCTGCGCATGGCCGGCCAGGGCAACCGCTGACCATGGCCATCACCAAAGGGCAGTCTCTGCTGCTGGGAACTGCTGTTCTGGCCTTCGGCGGCCTCGGCTACGGCCTCTTCCGAGCCAATGGCTTCGAGGGCTTTTCCGCCGGCATCGCCGCATCCGGCCTGCTGATGCTGGTGGTGTTGGGCTGGACCGCCACCTATCTGCTGCGGGCCCTCACCGGCAACATGACCTACATGCAGCAGCGGCGCACCTACCGGCAGGCCTACGACGCCTTCACCGACGCCGAACTGCAGCGGCGCTTCGAGGCCCTGCCCCCCGAGGAGCAGGAGCGCCTGCTGCGGGAAACCGGTCAAGGCGAGGCATAGGCTCACGGGCTGAGCCCGCATCGCCCGCCCCCTGCTGTGACCGCCGCCACCACCCCCATCCAGCAGCGATTCGAGCAGCTGCGCGGCCAGGGGCGCTGCGCCCTGATGCCCTTTCTGATGGCAGGGGATCCCGATCTCGGGGCCACCCGTGACGCCCTGCTGGCCCTGCAGGGCCACGGGGCCGACGTGATCGAGCTGGGCATCCCCTACAGCGACCCCCTGGCCGATGGGCCGGTGATCCAGGCCGCCGCCAGCCGCGCCCTGGCCAGCAGCACCACCCCCGGCAAGGCGCTGGCCATGCTCGCCGAGCTCAAAGGACAGCTCACGATCCCGGTGGTGCTGTTCACCTACAGCAACCCCCTGCTCAACCGCGGCATGGAGGTGTTCTGCCAAGAGGCCGCCGCCGCCGGAGCCGCCGGCCTGGTGGTGCCGGATCTGCCCCTGGAGGAGGGTGAAAAGCTCTCGGCGATCGCCACCAGCCATGGCCTCGATCTGGTGCTGCTGGTGGCCCCCACCACCCCGGCCGAGCGGATGGCGCGCATCCACCAGGCCAGCCGCGGCTTCACCTACCTGGTGAGCGTCACCGGCGTGACCGGGGTGCGCAGCGCCCTGGAAGCACGGGTCGAGCCCCTGGTGCACCAGCTCAAGCGTCTGGGCGACACGCCGGTGGCCGTGGGCTTCGGCATCTCCGGCCCGGAGCAGGCCCGCCAGGTGCGCCAATGGGGGGCCGATGGGGCGATCGTGGGCAGTGCCCTGGTGAAAGCGATGACCGCGGCCCACGGTGCTGGCCAACCGGTGGGCGAAGCCGCCGGCCGCTTCTGCGCCGAGCTGAGGGCCGGCCTCGACGGCTGAACCGCCTGCTGCCGCAGGCCCTCAGTCCAGGCGCCGGCCCTCCCGCACCGCCGTGGGAGCCCCCGCCCGGTCGGCTCCCGGCTGCCAGTGGCTCACGGTCAAGGGGCCCCGCTCGGACAGCACCACACTGGTGCGCCAGCCCGACACCCAGTCGATCACCACCTTGCCCTCCTCCAGGCGCCAGGCGCCGCCGGCCCGTTGATCGATCGTGTTGAAGGCCAGGCCATTGGAGAGCAGGCTGGCGGTGTAGGGGGGCAGATTCATCTGGGCGGGCTGGAGGCTGTAGATCCCCACCACGGCGGCCACAGGTCCCTCCACCCGCACCGCCTTGCCATGGTTGCTGGGGGGCTGGAGGCGGTCTTCCCCGGGTGCCCATGACCACTGCACCGCCCCGGACGGCCCCACGAGCAGGGCGTCGGTCCAGCCATCGGCGTAGTCGATGCGCACGCCATTGCCCCAGGGACGCCAGCGCCCCTGCTCCCGCAGCTGTCCCTGGCGCAAAGCGCCACTGCCCGCCAAGGGCGTGCCCTCACTGCCGGCGGTGCTGGTGGCGCGGCCGTCGGGCTGAAGGCGCACGTTGAACAGGTTGTTGGCGTTGTCCACCAGGGCCCAGACGCCCACGTAGCGCTGCCCCTGCTGGCGGGTCTCGCTCGCCGGCTGCGGCGCGCCAGTGGGGGCTGCCGTTGCCCGGTAGGCCGGCCCGCAGGCCCCCAGGGCGCCGGCCAGCAGCAGCGAACCGACAGCGAACCACCGTGGCACCACAGGCTTGCCCCGAACACCTCACTCCATGATGGCCGAGGTTCGGCCAGCTGAGCGCGTGTTGTTCTCCCCCGCCTGCGAGCGCAACAAGGGCCCGATCCTGGCGGTGCTCCAAGACTGGCTGCCGCCCCAGGCCCGGGTGCTAGAGATCGGCTCCGGCAGCGGCCAGCACGCCAGCTACTTCTGCCAGCAGCGGGCCGGACTGCTCTGGCAGACCAGCGAGCGCCCGGAAGCGCTGGCGGATCTGCAGGCGCAGCTGGAGACCGTGGATCCCGCCAGCCTGGCGCCGCACTCCCAGCTGCCGGCGGCCATCCCCTTGGAGGTGACCTGCAGCGAGCAGTGGCCCCGCACGATCGTGGATGCGGTGTTCAGCGCCAACACCTGCCACATCCTGCCGGCGGCGGCCCTTCCGGCCCTGTGCGCGGGCAGTGCCCGGGTGCTGCGGCCCGGCGGCCTGCTGCTGCTCTACGGCCCCTTCCACGACGGCGGGGTGCACACCGCCCCCAGCAACGCCGCCTTCGACGACCATCTGCGCAGCCTCGATCCGGCCATGGGCGTGCGCGATGCCCTCGAGCTGCAGGAGCAGGCCCGCGGCCTGGGCCTCGAGCCCATGGCCGATGTGGCCATGCCCGCCCACAACCGGCTGCTGGTGCTGGAGCGACGGCCATGAGCGAGGCCAGCGCCCTGTTCGGCGCGGTGGCCGCCGCCTATGCCCGCCACCGGCTCACCTACCCCCCAGCCTTCTTCGCCGCCTTCCGCCAGCGGCTCGCCGGGGCCGATCCGCTGGTGTGGGACTGCGGCTGCGGCAGCGGCCAGGCCAGCCTGGATCTGGCCCAGCACGGCGTCCGGGTGATCGCCACCGATGCCAGTGCCGCCCAGCTCGCCGCCGCCCGAGCCCACTCGCGCATCACCTACCGCCAGGCGCCAGCGACGGCCAGCGGCCTGGCCGAGGCCAGTGTGGATGGGGTGCTGGTGGCGGCGGCGGTGCACTGGTTCGCCGGCGAGGCCTTCAACGCCGAGGTGCGGCGCGTGTGCCGGCCTAGCGGCGTGCTCGCCTGGATCGGCTACTTGCCGTTGCAGTTGCCGCAACCGCAACTCCAGGCCGTGATGGATGGCTTCCACAACGGCACCCTGGCGCCCTGGTGGCCGAGCGAGCGGCGCTGGGTGGAGCAGAGCTACGCCGGCCTGGCCTTCCCGGGCGAAGAGTGGCCCTTCCCATCCGGTCTCTGGATCGAGCGGCGCTGGAGCCTGGCCGAGCTGCTGGCCCACATCGGCACCTGGTCGGCGGTAACCCGCTGCCGCGAGGCCGGCACGGACCCCCTGCCGGCCCTGGCCGCCGCCTTCAGCCCGATCTGGCCCGAGGAGGGCGCGGCGCCCCTGGTGGTGCGCTGGCCGTTCATGGGCCGCTGGGGCGCGGTGCGGCCAGCAACGCCCTGATGCCGCCCCAGAGGCGCCCCAGGGCCTCCTCCAGCTCTGCAGCCCCCAGCAGGCCGTAGCTGAGGCGCAGCACCGGCTGCCCAGGCGCAAAGCCAAAACTTTCACCGCTCACCGCCGCCACCCGGTGCTCCAGCACCAGGCGCCGCATCAGTGCCTCGCCGCTGAGCCCGGCCGCAGCCGCCGCGGCCGGATCCACCGCCAGCAGGCCATAGAAGGCACCATCGGGCTCGGCCAGGAGCCGCACCGGCAGCCCCTCCCCCTGGGCCCGCTCCACCGCCGCCAGCAGCTGATCCCGCCGCTCGGCCAGGCCCGCAATCCGCGGCTGGCACCAGGCAGGGCCTGCCTCCAGAGCCGCCTGGGCCGCCCGCTGGATCAGACGCGGCGGGCAGATCAGCAGTGTGTCCTGCAACTTGGCAAGCGCCGCCGTGAAGACCGCCGGGGCCGCCATGAATCCCACCCGCCAGCCGGCCATGCCATAGGCCTTGGAGAGCGACTGCAGCGTCACGGTGTGGGCTGCTGCGCCGGGGCGGGAACCGGGACTCCAGTGGGGCTCGCTGCCATACACAAACTGACCGTAGGCCTCGTCACTGATGTGCAGCAGGCCCCGGCTGGCGCAGAGCTGATTCACGGCCTCCAGCACCGTGCGGGGCATCACCATGCCGCTGGGGTTGTTGGGCGACACCGTCACAATTGCCCGGGTACGGGGGGTGATCGCCGCCGCCAGCTGATCGGGATCGGGCACCAGCCCCGCATCCACCACCACCGGCACACCGCCGGCCAGCTGGATGGCCATCACATGTTTGAAATAGAAGGGCAGCGGCAGGATCACCTCGCTGGGCTCAGCGGGTGGCCCCTCGCAGAGCCCCTGGGCCATGGCGGTGAAGGCCATGTTGCTGCCAGCTGTCACCCAGAGATCGGCAGCCTCCAGATCCAGCCCCTCATACCGGCGCAGGCTCCGGGCCAGGGCATCGAGCAGCTCGGCATCCCCCTGCACAGGCCCGTAGGCATCGCGGGTGGGCAGAGCCACCGGGCTCGCGCCGGCCGCATCCAGGGGGAGGTAATCCTGCACCGCCGCCATCACCGCGGCCGGAGGACTCCAACCCACCATCCCCTGGGCCAGGGAGAGGGTGCCCGGGGTGCGTCGCACCAGGGCACCGATCTCGGGGATCACAGGCTGGAGCACACCCGCCAGCCGCTGGGCCGGGGCGATGGTGCGGTGCTCGTCGGGCACGCCTGCTCAGAGGTTGTACTTCTGGGCGGCGGCGTTCTTGCAGGTGACCTTGGCCTGGTCCACCGACTTGCGCTTCTTCATCTCCTGCACCACGCAGTCACAGGTGAAATCCGGCATGCCGGCCGGAGCGGGTTTGCCGGAGGCCTTCACCTCGTCGTTGACGGCCTTGAGGCAGTACTTGCGCACCATCGCGTCCATCATGTTCTGGGCGGCGGCAGGCTGGGACGGGGCGAGCAGCACCAGGGCTCCCAGGGGCAGACCGGTGGCCAGGGGCAGCAGAACAGAAAGCAGGGAGCGGGGCACGACCGTCAGGGTTCTCGTCACGGTCTTGTCTACCACCGAAACGTGGACACCTATGGTTCGGCCGATCCCACCCTGCCTGCGCCGCCATGGCCCGCTTCGTGCTCTGGGGCACCTACTGCGAGAACGCCCTCGAGAAGCGCACCCCCTTCCGGGACGAGCATCTGGCCGGCCTGCAGCTGCTGAAGGACGCCGGAACGCTCATCACCCTGGGCCCCACGGAGGGAAGCACCCACGTCTTCGGGATCTACGAAGCGTCCTCGAAAGAGGAGGTGGAGGCGCTGGTGAAGGGAGATGTGTACTGGAGGGAAAGGATCTGGACCGCGGTGGAGGTGTACCCCTGGATCCAGGCCTTCTGAGCGTCAGCCGGCGGGCCAGCCGGCCTGGGCCTGCTCCCACACCCACGCGGCCACCGCCGTCACCCCCTCATCCCCCAGCACCTCGGCGTACCCCCCCATCTGGCCGACGCCAGCGGCGGCAATGGCGGCGATGGCCTCCGGGGAAGCCAGTCCCTGGCGCTCCAGTGCCGCCAGCTTCAGGGTCTTGCCCCGGCGGATGATGTTGCCGCCATGGATATGGCAGCCCGCGCAGTGGGCCTCAAACAGCTGGGCACCAGAGCCACCGGCAGCCAGGGCGGCGCCATCCCCGACAGCCCCAGCGGTCGGCGGGAAGGCCACCAGCAGCCAGCCGGCCAGCAGCACCGGCACCAGGCAGCGACAAGCCCAGACAGAGAGGGGAACAAGGGGGCAGGACGACATATGGGCCAGGCTTTGTCCGAGTCTGGCCCCTCCGCCGGTGTCCCCCCTGCGTCTGCTCACCCCCGCCGACCTCCCCCAGCTGGTGGCGGTCTATCGAGAGGCGGTCCTCAGCCAGACTCCCACCCTCTACTCCGCCGAGCAGGTGCAGGCCTGGGCACACCACGCCGGCAGCTCCGACGCCCTGGTGGAACCTCTGCTGACCGGCTACGGCCTGGCCAGCCTGGGCAGCCAGACCGGCGCCGAAGACGCCTTGAGCATCGAGGCCTTCGGCATCCTCCATCCAGAGGATCGCCTGGCGCTGCTCTACTGCCGGGGCCGCTCCAGCCGGCAGGGGCGCGCCGGCACCATCCTCAGCGCCCTGGAACAGCACGCCTGGAGCCAGGGTGTGGCGCGCCTGCGCACCGAAGCCAGCCAGCTCTCACGTCCCTTGCTGGAGCGGAGGGGCTGGCAGGTCGACGCCGAGGAGACCGTGCTGTTCGCCGGCACCTGGTTCCAGCGCTGGCGGATGGTGAAGGCACTGGCCACCCCCGGGCAGCCGATACCCTGCCCGCTGCCCTGAGAGGTGCCGTGGCCGAAGCCCAACTGCAGCAATTCCTCGACAAGGTGCGGCAGCTGAATGCCTTTGTCGCCCTCAGTGAGGCGGATCCGGCCGTGCGCAGCGCCCTGCGCGACTGCAGCAGCCACCATGAGGTGGTGGCCCTGGCCCGCACCCACGGGTTCGAGATCGGCCGCCGCTGGGGGGAGATGGAGCCCCCCCGCGGCGGGGATGGCAACCTCCTCGGCGGTCCCTGCCCGAGGCCCGGCCAGGAGGAGAATGCGCTGCTCGCGGAGGGTCCCCACTGGCGCCTGGAGCGGATCCATTCCTGCCAGGCCAGCAGTCCGGAGGGATTCTGGTACGACCAGGACGAGTGGGAGTGGGTGACCCTGCTGCAGGGCAGCGCCCGGGTGCAGTTCGCCGATGAACCGGAGGTGCGGGAGCTCTGCCGGGGCGACAACCTGCTGATCAGCCCTGGCCGGCGTCATCGGGTCGAGGCGACCGATCCGGCCCCTGGATCCGTATGGCTGGCCCTGTTCTGGCGGGAGGCTTCTGCATCGTGAGAGAACGCACCAGCCAGAAGGCAGCAGCCAGGGCGAGTACGGCAATCCCCAGACCGGCGAGAAGCTGGGGTTTGCTCTCGGCGCCGGCAGGCAGCACGATCACCTTCCGGGCCACGGCGGTCATGGCCGTGAGCAGCACCAGCTCGATCTGCACCACGTGGCGACGCAGGTAGGAGGTGATGTTCTGGAGCACCTCCAGGGCAATCAGAAGATTGAGAAGGTCGCCCAGCACCTTGTTGAGCTTGTCGCCAAGCCAGGGGGTGCCCGGCACCAGCAGGGCAACGATCACCTGGCTGATCAGCTGGATGGTGGCTGCCACCATCACCACCACCAGCACCACACCGAGCAGCTTGGCGAGTTGCTGCTCAGTGCGATCGATCAGATAGAGATACATGGCATCATCGAGAAGACGGCGCACCCGCCGGAATAGAAGACCCGCCATGGAGACCCCTCTCAGTTCTTGAACAACTCAAACTGGGGCTTGGCGTCGGTGTCTCCCGCAGGGTTCACCAGTTCGGTGTCACAGGTGATGGATCCGTCGGGGGCCGTGACGCAGTTCTTGGGCTTGACCTCGGTGGCCGGACCGACCTTGCTGCCGGGTCCGAGCAGGAAGGATTCGCTCTGGGCCTGCGCCACCAGGGGCCAGGCCACCCCCAGGACCACGGCCGTCAGAGCGCGGGACAGCAGGCGCACCGGGGCTGGCATGGCGGCGGGGGGATCGCTGGTCCCACTCTGCCTGCTGGAGGTCAGCTGTGCCGATCGGCGCGGATTTCCTGCAGCAACAGGTCAAGCTGGCCGAGGTCGGCCTGGGGGATGCCACCAGGCGCCAGGACTGGAGCACCGTCCTCCTGCTGCCAGCGCTCTTCCACGGCACAGAGGCGCTCGGCCAACCCCACGGGGCCCTGCTGGCGGTAGGTGTGCTGGAGCACGTCAAGCAGCACCGGCATGCGGATCGAACTGGCCTGAAGAGCGCGGCGCAGATCGGCCTGGGTGCGACCGGTATGACGCAACCAGTCCTTGAGAAAGACCTGGAGATCCTCCAGCTGCTGCTCACTGAGACTGGTCATTGCCGTCAACGGCCGAGGGGAAACCACCGGTCCAGTCTGCGCTGCGCCCGCTGGCGGATGGCCTCGCTGCGATGGCGGCCGCAGATGCTCAGCAGCGCCGTGAGCGCCACCAGGTCATCGCTGAACCCCGCCGCCGGGATGAAGTCGGGAATCAGGTCGAGGGGAACCAGCAGATAGGTCAGCGCCGCCAGCACGGTGAGCCGGGCGGGGGCCGGCGTGTCGGGATCCAGAAGCAACTCGAGGCATTCCAGGGCCGGGCGGGCCACCAGCCGCCCGGCCCGCCGCAGCAGGCGCAGCAACAGGGCCTCATCGACCACGCTGCTTTCGAGGACCTCGGCATCCACCGCATGCCCGGCTTGTCCCGCGGCTGGGGATGAACCGGGGGATTGAGCAGCGTGTGTCACGACCAACAGGGCGACCGATCTGGCCATTGTGGGGCGCCCTGTTGGGCGTCAGACCTCGACCAACCCCCTCTCAATGCCGGTTTTCCGCAGCTTGCGCAGGGCCCGCTGCACCACCTGCCGGCAATACTCCCGACTGCACTCCAACTGGCGCGCCACCTCCGCCAGGGTGCGCCACTCATGGCTGCCATCAAGGCCGAAGCGCAGCATCACCACCATGCGCTCCTTCGGCGTGAGATTGGCGTTGTCGAGCAGGGTCCACACCGAGGCGCTGCGCTCGGCCAGCTCGGCCCGCTCCATCGGCGCCGGCTCGCTGCTGGGCAGCACATCCACCAGTTCGGAGGGATCCGATTTCGACTTCACCACCCCCTGCAGGCTGACGGTGATGCTGCGGAGCTCACAGCCGAGCAGGTCTTCCACGTCGGCCAGCGGCAGATCGAGGAGGGTGGCCAGCTGCACCGGGCTCGGGCTCACGCCATGGGCCTGGAGAAAACGGGCCTTGGCCGCCCGCAGCCGGGTGAGCTTCTCGTTCACGTTCACCGGGATGCGAATCGTGCGGCTCTGGGTGGAGAGGGCCCGATTGAGGCCCTGACGAATCCACCAGTAGGCATAGGTGCTGAAGCGGTGGCCGCGGGTGGGGTCGTACTTCTCGACGGCCCGGGTCAGCCCGAGGGTGCCCTCCTGGATCAGATCCAGCAGATCGAGGCCCTTGTTCTGGTAGCGCTTGGCCAGGTTCACCACCAGCCGCAGATTGGCGGTGATCATCTGGTTCTTGGCCCGCTCCCCCTGGCGCAGGGTGCGGCGCTCGAGGTCGCTGAATTCACAGGCCGGACCCACGCCACCGGCCTGCTGGCAGCGTTCCCGGAGGGCGGCCATGGCCTGCACCTTGCGGCCCAGGGTGAGCTCCTGCTCCGGGGTGAGCAACTGATGGCGGCCGATTTCACCCAGAAAGCTGCTCAGGGAGCTGGCCATCGTTCATCCGCGCAGTCATTTGAACCTACGGAGTTTTCGGAGGCCAACAGAAATCAACGGAAAAGCTTCGGAGTTCTTCTTTTCTTCGGCTTTAACAATCCATTCCAATGCATCAAGACATCCGGGGCAGTTTGATGCAACAACACCGGACTGATGCAGTCCGGCGCGGGACCTCGCTCCCCTCTGCGGTTCTCTGCGGACGCCGCAGGGCGGGGCCAGTGGCTACGGTTACGGTCTTCGCGCAAGCCCCATGGCCGGCCTGGCAGCCATCCCCCCTGAGATCCTGAGCCGTGCCGGGGTGGCCTACGTCCACTACCTCAGCTTCATGCTCTGCTTCGGTGCCCTGGTGCTGGAGCGTCGGCTGATCAAGCCCAATCCCAATCGCGCCGACGCCACCTTGATGGTGATCACCGACGTGGTATATGGGATGGCGGCCCTGGCCCTGCTCGTGAGCGGCATTCTCCGGGTTCTCTACTTCGGCCAGGGGAGCAGTTTCTATACCGAGAATCCCCTATTCTGGTGGAAAGTGGGGCTGTATCTGAGCGTTGGCGCCCTCTCCCTCTACCCCACCGTCACCTACATCCTCTGGGCCATTCCTCTGCGCAAAGGAGAACTCCCCCAGGTGAGCGAAGCCCTCGCCAACCGCCTCGCCTGGATCCTGAACATCGAGCTGGTGGGATTTGCCCTGATTCCCCTGCTGGCCACCCTGATGGCCCGGGGCGTCGGCCTGCCCGGCTGATGGCCGGCGCCTGGTTGGCGCTGCTCGCTGCCGCCCTTGTGCCGCTTGGGGCAGAGGCCGGACAGGGGAGGTGCCCATCGGGCAGCACCATCCCACTGCCTCCGCCAGGTAGCCCGGCAGCCAACACGCCAGAGCCACTGGCCAAGCCCTGGGAAGTGGCCAACGCAGCCCCCCCAGCCGCAGCCGCCGACTATCGCCACCGGCTGCGCCCCACGGCCTACGGCTGGCCCCGGCTTGACCACTGGTGCTTATGGGTGGAACCCGCCCAGGCCAGCGGCCCGGCTGCCCGCTGGGAGCAGCCCTGGCTGGAAGCCGTTGACGCGGCACTCGGACAGTGGAGTCGCCTCGTGCCCATCACCCGGGTGGAGTCGCCCGAGCAGGCCCAGGTGCGGATCTGGCGGCGCCGTCCCCCCCTGCGGGGCGGCCGAGCGAGCCACGGACGGGCCGAGCTGATGGTGGTGCTGCGCCAGCACCCCGACGGCAACAGCCGCCCCGAGCCCCTGGTGCAGGTGAGCCTGGGAACGGGGCAGCGACAACAGGCCCTCCAGGCAACGGCCCTGCATGAACTGGGCCACGCCTTCGGACTGTGGGGCCACAGCGACCAGCCCGGCGATGCCATGGCCGCGGTACCCGGCCGCAATCCGGTGCTGGAGCTGAGTCTGCGCGACCGGGCCACCTTCCGCTGGCTCCAGCAGCAACCGGGTCTGGCCCTGCCGCTGGAGCTGCCCAGGGCTCGCGGCGCCGGGTCATCGACCGCCCCCCATTGATTGCGAGCTATTGCGGACCATCACGTTCTCTGTGTTTTTCCGGCCGCAGGGCTGAGCCCCCGCGTCGGCCAATCCGTTCTGCGTTTTCCTCCTGCCCGCCCAATGGCCCTGCCTGTTCTGGCCACCAAACCCCTCACCAGCAACGCCAGGGTGAGCAACTTTCTGGCAGCCAGCGAGGAGACCCCTCGCCAGTTCAGCCGGCAGGTCCGTCAGCAGGATGGCGATGCCGCCGACGCCCTGATCGAGCAGGCCTCTCGCCAGGTCTTTTTCCACGCCTTCAAGGCCGACCGCGACGCGGTGCTCGAATCCCAGCTGCGCTCCGGTCAGATCACCACCCGCGAATTCGTGCGGCAGCTGCTGCGCTCAGAGAAATTCCGCAACGACTTCTACCGCTGCAACAGCAACTACCGCGCGGTCGAACAGGTGGTGGGGCGGGTGCTGGGCCGGCCGGTGCACGGTGAGCAGGAGCGCATCGCCTGGTCGATCGTGATCGCCGAGCAGGGGCTGCCGGCCTTCATCGATGCCCTGATCGACTCACCGGAATATCTGGAGACCTTCGGCGAAGACCTGGTGCCCTACCAGCGCGCCCGGGTGCTGGCCGGCCAGGCGGTGGGCACGATGCCCTTCAACCAGCAAGCGCCCCGTTACAGCACCTACTGGCGCGACGCGATGGCCCGCCGCGCTCCCGCCGGCAACGGCGGTGGCTGGTCGCCGAATGCCGGCTGGCCGCGGCCTTCCTGGCTGGCCAACCAGCCCACACCGGCGGTGCAGAACGCCTGGCGCTGGTTCGTGGCCACCGGTGGCTTCGTGCTCACCGGCTTCGTGATCTGGATGGCCCTGGCCATGCTGAGCACGGGCGCCCAGGGCTGAGCCCATTCCCAGGGTCCAGCCCCCTCAGTCCCGCCGCGGCGCACCGCGGCGGGCGGCCAGCACCTCCTGCACCTGGCGCCAGCCCACGCCGTGGTGGGCCAGGGCCACCTGGAGGTGAAAGAGGAGGTCGGCGGCCTCCCCGGCGATCTCGGCGGGATCGCCGTCCTTGCAAGCCATCACGAACTCGGCGCTCTCCTCGCCGATCTTCTTGAGGATGCGGTTGTCGCCCCCCTCCAGCAGCTTGTTGGTGTAGCTGCCGGGCTCGGGCCGGTCGCGGCGCCCCTCAATCACCCGCATCAGCTCGGTGCACACGTCGGCCGGGGGCGCAGGGGCGGCCGGCCCGCCGGCACTGGGTTCGGGGCCCTCGTCATAGAAGCAGCTGCGGGCGCCGGTGTGGCAGGCCACATTTCCGCGCTGCTCGACCGTGAGCAGCAACACATCGGCGTCGCAGTCGTAGCGGAGGCCGCGCAGGGTCTGGGTGTGGCCGCTGGTGGCGCCCTTGTGCCAGAGCTCCGCGCGGGAACGGCTCCAGTAATGCACCTCACCGCTGGCCAGGGTGCGCTCGATCGCCTCGCGGTTCATCCAGGCCACCATCAGCACGGCGCCGTCGAGCCAGTCCTGGGCCACGGCCGGAATCAGGCCGGCCTCGTTGAAGCGCAGGCCGGCAATGAAGGCGGGATCGGGCAAGGCGGGCGCTGGGGAACCCGGGGCGGGTGGCTGAAATGATGCTGACAAGGCCCCTGCGCTGCTGCTGCCCCGATCCTCTCCCATGCCCACACCGGCCTACAGCTGCAGCAAGACCTTCAGCGGCTACCCCTGCACCCATCGCCAGTGGCGCCACAGCGGCCACTGCCGCTTCGTGCATGGCTACAGCCGCAGCTTCACGTTCTGGTTCCGCGCCCGGGAGCTGGATGGCTGCGGCTTCGTGGTGGACTTCTCCAGCCTGCAGGGCCTGGAACGGCGCCTGGCCCACCAGTTCGATCACACCTTCCTGGCCAATGCCGACGATCCGCTGCTGGCGACCTGGCGGCAGCTGCATGAGCAGGGAGCCCTCGACCTGCGGGTGATGGCCAACGTGGGCATGGAGGCCAGCGCTGAACTGGTGTGGAGCTGGGCCAACGACCTGTTGCGGGATCGGGAGGGCGGGCGGGCCTGCTGCTGGAAGACCGAGGCCCGGGAGAACGCGAAGAACGCCGCCAGCTATGAGGCGCTGCCGAGCTGGTTCCGCGCCTGACTGAACAACAGGGCCAGCAGGAAACCGGCGAACTGCACGATCACCACCGAGGGACCCGACGGCAGGTTGGTGAGCCCGGAGGCCAGCAGGCCGAGCAGGGCACAGGCGCCCCCCAGGAGGGACGACACGAGCAAATAGACGGGAAACCGGCGGCTGAGCAGGCGCCCGGCACAGGCGGGGATCACCACGAAGGCACTGATCAACAGCACCCCCACCGCCTTCACCGACACGGCCACCACCACCGCCAGCAGCACGATGAAGGCCAGGCGATGCCAGCCGGTGCGCACGCCGGCGGCACCGGCGAGGTCGGCATGGAGCGTCAGCAGCACCTGGGCGCGCAGGCTGAGCAAGAGGTAGGTGAGCGCCACCAGCAGCAGGCTGCCGATCACCGCCAGATCGGCCCAGCTGATCCCGAGGATGTCGCCGAAGAGCAGTTGCTGGATCCCGCCCTGGTAGCTGTCGACCAGGCTGAGGGCGAGCACAGCTCCGGCCAGGGAGCTCGAATAGATGATGTTGAGCAGGGCATCGGTGGGCAGCTGGCTGCGCTGCACCAGCTGATTCACCAGCAGGGCAAACACCACGGCAAAGGGAATCAGCACCAGGGTGGGGTCGATCCCCAGCAGGATGCCGAGGGTGATGCCCAGCAGGGCCGAATGGCCGAGGGCATCACTGAAGAACGACAGCTGCCGCAGCACCGCAAAGCTGCCCAGCAGGCCTCCGAGACCGCCGGTGAGCAACCCCCCGAGAAGGGCCCGCTGCATGAACGGGGTGGCCAGCACCGCCGGCAGGCAGGAGGCCTCAACCACGGGCGTCGCCCACCCCATGGGGATGGTGGTGGTGGCGGTGGTGGTAGGCCACCACGTTGGGCCCGTAGAGCTCCTGCAACCGCTCCGGGCGCAGGGCATGGTCAGGGCTGCCGCTGCAGCGCAGCCGGCGGTTGAGGCAGAGCACCTGGTCGCAGCTGCGGCGCACCATGTCGAGATCGTGGGACACCTGCAGCACGGTCCAGCCCTCCTGGCGGCGCAGCTCCAGCAGCAGTTGCTGGAACTGTTCGGTGGCCTGCACATCCAATCCGGCCTGGGCCTCATCGAGCACCAGCAAACGCCGGGGCCGCACCACGCAGAAGGCCAGCAGCACCCGCTTGAGCTGGCCGCCGGAGAGTTCACTGAGCAACCGCCCCCCCAACTCCTGGCAACCGGTGCGGACCAGGGCAAGCCCCACCGCCTGACGGCGGCTGGCAGCCCCGCGCCAGGGCCAGGCCGGCCCCGGGGGATCAAAGCCGAATCCCACGAATTCGGCGACGCTCAGCGGGAAGCGGCCCTGCAGGGCGAGCGTCTGGGGCAGATAGGCGATCTGACAGCGCACCGCCCGGGGCAACTGGCCGTCACTGCCCAGGCGATGGCCGAGGAGTTCCACCTGGCCGGTGCGGCGCGGCACCAGACCCAGCAGGGCCGCCACCAGGGTGCTCTTGCCGGCGCCGTTGGGACCCACCAGGGCGGTGTCGCTCTCGGCGGGCAGGGAGAAGCTCACGTCCTCCACGGCCGGTCGACCGTCCCGCTCAACGGTGAGTGCCTGCACCCGCAGCACGGAGTCGAGCATCAGTGGAGGGGAACCATCAGAAGCGTGCGGCGATCCCACGGACGGAAGCCCCCTGGATCAGCCACCGAAGGCCTGAATCAGGTTGGCAGCATTGCGACGCATCACCGAAAGATAGTGGCCAGGCTCTCCTGAAGCCTGGGCGCTGCCGGTCTCCAGTGGATCAAAAACGCTGATGCCCACACCCAGGTCGCGGGCCAGGGCACTGAACACCGGCCGCTCCTCCTGGGGTTCGCTGAGCAGGGCCTTGAGGTTGTCGGCCTTCACCGCCGCCGCCACCCGCTGGAGGTCGGCGGGGGAAGGATTGAGCTGGGGCACGTCGACCAGGAACGCGGCCCGCAGGCCGAAGCGCTCGGCAAAGTAGGGGGCGACGTCGTGAAAGGCGACAAAACCCTTGCCGCGGTAGGGCTGCAGCTGACCGGCCAGCTCCCGGTGCAGGACTCGCAGTTCGGCGGTGTAGGCGGCTGCGTTGCGGCGATAACTCTAGGCACAGCCTGGATCGGCCTTCACCAGGCCGTCGCGGATGGCCTCCACCTGCTGCGCCGCCCGCAGCGGGTCAAGCCAGATGTGGGGATTGACAGGACCGTGGGCATGGCCATGGTCGTGGCCATGGCCCCCGTCGGCCTCGGGCGACTCGAGGGTGGCCACCCCGGCACTGGAATCCACGACCTGCAGCCTGGGGTTGTCCGCTGCGGCAATGAGCTTGTCGAGGAACCCCTCCATGCCAAGACCGTTCTTCACCAGCACCGCGGCCCGGCGGAGTGTGAGCACATCGGTCGGTCGGGCCTGGAAGTCGTGGGGGCTCGTGCCCGGCGCCATCAGGGGCGTGACCGCGGCGCAGTCGCCGGCAACCGCCCGCGTGAACAGCGTGATCGGCAGAAAGGTGGTCACCACCTGCAACCGCCCGGAGGTCGCGGGGGGGGAGACGGGTGTGGCACCTGAACTGGAACCGGGGCCGGAGCTGGTGACCCGCGGGCCCGAGCAGGCCGCGGTGAGAAGCGCCGCGAGCAGCAGCATCCCGGGCAATCGCCACACGCGCAGAGCAGCCACCGGCGACAATCAAACGAGAATCATTCTCAACCTAGCCCGCCTGGAGGCTCCCTACCTTTGGCGCACCGCAACCCCCTTGACACCCCGTGGATGTGCTGGTGCGGCTCAACACCGCCTGGGCCCTGTTCCAGGGTCTGTTGCTGGAGGCCCTGCCCTTCCTGCTCATCGGCGTGTTGATCGCTTCCCTGGCCCGCTGGTTCAGTCCGGGGGGGGCCTGGCTGCGGCGGCTGCCGGCCCACCCCATCGGCGGTCCCCTGAGTGGAGCGGCCCTGGGCTTCGCGCTGCCGGCCTGTGAATGCGGCAATGTGCCGGTGGCGCGGCGGCTGCTGGTGGGGGGAGCTCCCGTGGGCACCGCCCTCGGATTCCTGTTCGCCGCCCCCGTGCTCAACCCGATCGTGATCGCCAGCACCTGGGCCGCCTTCCCCGACCAGCCCTGGCTGCTCCTCGCCAGGCCCCTGGGGGCGGTGCTGGTGGCCCTGGTTCTGGCCCTGCTGCTGCGGCTGCTGCCGGAAGGGGAGCTGCTGCGGGCCGACCTGCTCGAGGAGCGGCAGCTGGCTCAACCCCTGGCGACGGTGAGCCTGCTGGAGCGCCGCAGCGGCCTCATCGGCCTCACGGCACCCACACCCCTGGCGCAGCCGGAACCGGCCCGCGGCAGCTGGCGGGAGGTGCTGGAGCACGGGAGCCGCGAATTCCTCAACCTCGCCCTGCTGCTGGTGGCCGGCTGTGCCCTAGCGGCCCTGGTGCAGGCATCGCTCCCGCGCCAGTGGCTGCTGGCGGTGGGGGGTGCCCCCACCCTCTCGGTGCTGGCGCTCATGGCCCTGAGCCTGGTGCTCTCGGTGTGTTCGAGCGTGGATGCCTTTCTGGCCCTCGGCTTCGCCGCCCAGATCACCCCCGGCGCCCTGTTGGCCTTCCTGCTGCTGGGCCCTGTGATCGACATCAAGCTGGTGGGGCTGCTGGGGCTGCTCTTCCGACCCAGGGGCCTGCTCCTCACCACGGTCGGGGCCTGTCTGGCGGTGCTGCTGATCGGCCAGTGGGTGAACCTGTGGCGCCTGTGATGGGACCTGCTCTCCTGCGAGCCCTGGCCCTGGGGCTGTGGGCCGTGGTGCTGCTCCAGAGCAGCGTCGACGGCCGGCTTGACCTGCTGCTGCGCTCCGCCTTCCACCCCCTGGTGAGTGCTGCGGGCGGGGTGCTGCTCGTGCTGGCGCTGCTGCAGCTGCTGGCGGCCCTGCAGCGGGCGGGCGGGGGAACCGTCCGCCGGGATGGCCCCGTCGCCCTGCTCAGCGCCGCGATCGCCCTGGGCCTGATCGTGCTGCCCCCCAACCCCTCCTTCGCCGATCTGGCCAGCCAGAGGCCGGCCGATGAAACCGGCCAGGACACCCTGAGCTTCGTGCTGCCACCGGCCCAGCGCAGCCTCACCGACTGGGTGCGCCTGCTGCGCAGCCAACCCGATCCCCAGCTGTTCGTGGGCGATCCGGTGCGGATCAGTGGCTTCGTGCTGCCGATGGCCGATGGCCCGCCCCAGCTGGCCCGGTTGCTGGTGCGCTGCTGCCTGGCCGATGCCACGCCGGTGGGCCTGCCAGTGCGCTGGCCCCGCGATCAGGCGGCCCCGAGGGCCGACCAGTGGCTGGCCATCGAGGGACAGATGGCGGTGACGGGAGTGCCGGGGCAGGAGCGCCTGGAGGTGGTTCCCTCCCGCATCCAGCCGATTCCCCAGCCGGCCCGGCCCCTGGAACCATGAGACGGGCCCTCCTGCTGGCGCTGGCCACCCCGCTGGCCCTGGCCGTGGCACAGCAGCAGCTGCTGCTGCGCCTTCCCCCCCGGCTGGAGCAGCTCCAATCCGCCCCCACCAGTTCGGGGCCAGCGGCCCTGCAGAGCCGGTTCAGCCGGCCGATGCAACCGGCCAGCCTGCAGCGGCAGAGCCGGCTGCAGCCTCCCCTGCGCCATCGCTGGCTGGGCAGCGGCAACGTGCTGCTGGTCAGCCTGGAGGCGGGGCAGCGGCTCACTGCCCCCCTGCACCTGCACCTGGAGGGTGAGGACAGCCGCGACCTGCCCCTGCGGCCCAGTCGCTGGTTCTGGGATCCGCGACCCCGGATCCTGGCTGTGGTGCCCAGGACAGGTGGCGATCAGCTGCAGTTGCGGGATCACAACGGTCTCTGGCGCCCCCTCAGCCCGGTGTGGCCGGAAATCCCCCTGATGCTGGCCCTGGGCCATGGCCGCGGGGTGGTGGCAGCCAGCCGCCAGGCCGATGGCCAGCTGCGGCTGTGGCGAATCCCGCTGGACCAGCACAACCTGCAACCGGCTGAGCAGCCCAGCCGCCCGCCCCAGGTCCGCCCACCCCAGCCGCTCCTGGGCGGCCCGGTGGTCTTCGCCCACCTGAGCAGCAACCGCCAGGGGGATCTGCTGGTGCAGAGCGGCCAGCTCGATCCAGGCAGCAGCGAGGCCCTGCTGCTGCCGGCCGCCGGGGGAAGGCGCCGCCTCAGCTGGCCCGTGAGCGGGCCGATGCACCTGCTGCCGGAGGGGGGGGCCGTGGTGGTGCCCGACACCGAAGGCCTCCATCTGGAGGCGCTTCCCCCTCTGCCCGCCCGGCGCCAGACCCTGCCGGGCAGCCGCGACCTGAGCAGCTTCTGTCCCCAGGCAGGGCGGGCCCTGCTGCTGCGCCACTGGCCCGACTTCCGGCGCTCCCTGGAGCTGGTGGAGCCGGGCCAGGCCCCGCGGCAGCTGTGGCTGGGCCCTGAAGCCCTGGTGGCCAGTGCCTGCGATCGCAGCGGCGAGCGGATCTGGGCCCTGCTGCTGGCCGGCACCCAGCAGCCACGCCTGAGCCTGCTGGCCCTCGACCGGCGCGGACGCCTGCTCGGTCGTCGTGAACTGAGCGGCTGGGAGCTGGAACCCGGCACCGGCCTGCACTGGGACCCGGCCAGTGGTCAGTTGCTGGCGGCCCTCCGCCCCCTGGCCGCCGGATCGGGGCCAGCTCCTGCGGCCCAGCCCGTGCTGATCGATGCCACCACCCTGCAACCCCGACCCCTGGGTCGAGCGGTGCGCCAGGTGATGTGGCTGCCTGCGGGCTAGAACGGCCCCCAGTCGCTCCTGCCCCAGGTCAGGCCACTGTGAGTCCGAAGCTCAGCGCCCGCCAGCAACAGCTTCTCGCAGCCCTGCGGACCACGGCGGGCGAGGTGTCCGGCCAGGACCTGCATGCCCATCTGCGGCAGAGCAACACGCCGATGGGCCTGGCGACGGTGTATCGGCACCTGCGTCAGCTGCAGCAGTGGGGGTTGGTGCGCTGCCGCCACCTGCCCAGCGGCGAGGCCCTGTTCGCCCCCACCGAGCGCGACGACCACCATCTCACCTGCGTCGACTGCGGCACCACCCGGCCCCTGGGGCACTGTCCGGTGCAGGCCCTGGAGCTGCCCGGCAGCGCCCTCGACGGCTTCCTGCCCCTGTTTCACACCCTGGAATTCTTCGGACTCTGCGCCGCCTGCCAGCAGCGCCAGGGCCGCGCCGCAGAGGACAACGCGGCGAGGCCCTAGCCCAGACCCCCGATGAACGGGGTTCCGGCCCCTATGGTCAAGACCTGAGTCCCGGCCCGTCCATGACCGCCAGCACGGCGCAAGCGAGCACGCCTACCAGTGGCCTGCCCGTGACGATCCTCACCGGCTTCCTCGGGGCCGGGAAAACCACCCTGCTCAACCACATCCTCACCAACCAGCAGGGGCTGAAGACCGCCGTGCTGGTGAACGAGTTCGGTGAGATCGGCATCGACAACGACCTGGTGGTCGCCACCGGCGACGACATGGTGGAGCTGAGCAACGGCTGCATCTGCTGCTCGATCAACGGCGAGCTGCTGGAGGCCGTCTACCGCATTCTCGATCGCCCCGATCCGGTGGACTACCTGGTGGTGGAGACCACCGGCCTGGCCGATCCCCTGCCAGTGGCGATGACCTTCCTGGGCAGCGACCTGCGCGAGGCCACCCGCCTCGACTCGATCATCACCCTGGTGGACGCTGAGAACTTCAGCGAGGAGCTGCTGGAGGGGGAGGTGGCCCGGGCCCAGATCGTGTACGGCGACATGCTGCTGCTCAACAAGTGCGACCTGGTGGCCGAGGAGCGGCTGAGCGCGCTCGAAGAACGGCTGCGGGAAATCAAGACCGACGCTCGCATCCTGCGGGCCGTGAAGGGAGAGGTGCCCCTGCCGCTGCTGCTGAGCGTGGGGCTGTTCGAGAGCGACAAGGTGGTGGCCCAGCAGATCAGCGCCGATTCCGCCCACGACCACAGCGGCTGCGACCACGACCACGGCCACTGCGAGCACGAGCACAGTCACGACCATGCCCACGCCGGACATGACCATCACGGTCACGACCATCACAGCCATGACCATCACAGCCATGACCATGGGCACGGTCATGACCACGACCACGGCAGCCATCCCGACCACGCCGCCATCGAGGGCTTCACCTCCCTCTCCTTCGCGGCCGAAGGCCCCTTCGCCCTGCGCAAGTTCCAGAACTTCCTCGATAACCAGCTGCCCGAGGGGGTCTTCCGGGCCAAGGGCATCCTCTGGTTCAACGAGAGCGAGCGCCGCCACGTGTTCCACCTGGCCGGCAAGCGCTTCTCGATCGACGACTCCGACTGGCCGGACAGCCAGCGCAAGAACCAGATCGTGCTGATCGGGCGCAACCTGGATCACGACCGCCTGCGCCAGCAACTGCAGGCCTGCGTGGCCCGCGATGCCGGCAAAGGCTTCGGCTGACCCCCCACGGCGTGCTCACCCCCCGATACTGAAGAAGGGGATTTCCGGATTCAACGCCGGGAAGTCACGAGGAAAGACCGGTGACGGGAGCAAGCTCCCCAGTCCGGCGCTGTCCCGCAGCTGTGATGGTCTGCTCCATCCGGACCTGGTTCCGTGATGGCCGGTCCTCAGTCAGAACGCTCGCCCCCGCTCCATCCTTTCGCCACCGGCGCGGACCGGTCTGCCCATGCTCCCCTTCAACCCCCTCCTTGGTTCCCGGCTGCCGGGCCTGCGTCAACTGGCCCTGGCGGCAGCGGCCGGCCTCGGACTCAGCCTGCTCTCCTCCCTGCCCGCCAGCGCCCACGGCGTGGTCGATGGGGGACTGATGGCAGGCGCCAGCCACCCGCTCCTGGGCCTGGATCACCTGCTGCTGCTGCTGGGCGTGGGGGGCGCGGCCTCCTTCATCGGCAGCCCGGTGCTGCTGTTCGCCCTCGCCGGGGCCATCGCCGGGGGGGTGCTGGGTGCCCAGGGAGGAGAGCTGCCCGGAGCTGAGGTGCTGGCCGCCCTCGCCGTCTCGAGCCTGGGTCTGGTGGTGCTCCAGAGCGCCCGCAGCGCCCGATCCCCCCGGCTGGGGGTGGTGGGCAGCGTGGTCGCCGCCGCGGTGGCGGTGCATGCCCTGCTGCATGGCCAGGAGGCCAGCAGCACGGTGAGCTGGTGGCTGGGAGCGGGTCTGGCCTCAACCACTGTCGTCGGCCTCACCTTCGCGGGCCTGCGGAGACTGGGCACCCGCTGGACCCTGCTGCTGGCGGGAGGCCTGAGCCTGGCAGGCCTCGCCCTCGCCCTGGCCCCCCTGGCCTGAGCACCACTGCCCGGCCGAACAGAGGCAGTTGCTACACCACCGCTGGTCAATGCCGCTACGGTATCGACAGTTGTTCAGACTCCATGGCCGAACTGCTCCTGCTCACGAGCGTGGTTGCCCTGTTCGGCCTGGCGTTCTGGCTCACCACCGATTCCGACGACGACAACGGCGGTGGCGGTCTGATGCAACCCGTGCTCGTGCCCGTGAGGGCCAGACCCCAGCGCTGAACGCCCGTCTCCGGCCCAAGCGGCCAAGAGATTCATCCAACACCCCCAGGTTGTTCTCTTCATGGACAACCCGGGGGTGTTTCTTTTGTTACGCAGTGTTGTGCCGCGGCGCGAGCGGCCGAAGAGATCCGGTCGATAGAACAGCGCCCAACCGCGCCTTTGGCGTGGAACAACGCCTGTTGTGAGGAGTTTGATGACCACTCTGTGCAAGCTGCTGCTGGCCATGACCGGCACCGGCCTGCTGGCTCCCCTTGCAGCCAA
Organism: Cyanobacteria bacterium M_surface_10_m2_119; assembly: GCA_016882525.1. Lineage (GTDB taxonomy): Bacteria > Cyanobacteriota > Cyanobacteriia > PCC-6307 > Cyanobiaceae > NIES-981. The sequence goes on from VGPU01000012.1 coordinate 36,821, forward strand.
TGCCCAGGACGCCAGCGCCATCTCCAGTGCTGCTGCCATCAGCTCCTACATGGAGCAGCAGGACATCGACCGGCGATCTCAGTGGGTCGGTGCCTGGGAATCCCATAACCAGGTCACCGACAACATCTCGATCACCCCAGCAATCTTCTACGCCAGCGATTACCGCAACAACGGTTTCGACTCCACCTGGGGCGGCGTGATCCAGACCACCTTCCGCTTCTGATCAGCGGCAGATCCAGCGGTCACCGGCGTAGCAATCATCACGCCGGTGACCCTCATTCATCACTCCTCTCATCCCCCAACTGACAAGCCAGAAGTCGAGAATAAAGGTGGAGAAGGACACCGATTCCCTCCCCGCAACAGCTTCTGCTCGTCGCTCTGGCCATCACGCCAAAAGCCAGGCCGAGTCTCATCCCATGTCCATCCGATGATCAACACCAATCGGCTCAGAAATGGTGCGCGCGCCGCTGCCATTGCCCTGGGGCTCTTCTCCATCACGGGCATCCTGGGCATGGCCCAGGCTCAGAATCGTCCCCAGGAGGTAAATGTCTTTTCAGGACGTCACTACAACACCGACAAGGAGCTCTATGCAGAGTTCACCCGCCGCACCGGCATCAAGGTGAATCTGCTTGAAGGCAAGGATGACGAACTGATCCAACGTCTCAAGAGTGAGGGCCGCAACAGCAAGGCCGATCTGCTGGTGCTGGTGGATGCAGCCCGCCTCTATCGCGCCCAGGAGGACAATCTCTTCCGCCCGATCCGCTCGGCTGAGCTCAACAAAGACGTGCCGGCCAACCTGCGCGATCCCGGCGGACGCTGGTTTGCCCTCACCCGCCGCGCCCGGCCGGTGATGGTGAACACGGCCCAGGTGAACCCCAACCTGATCCGCACCTACGCCGACCTCACCCGCCCCGAGCTCAAGGGCAAGCTCTGCCTGCGCAACCGAGCCAGCGTCTACAGCCAGTCGCTGGTGGCCGACGAGCTGGTGCGCCGGGGCGCCCCTTCCACCCGCAGGTGGGTGGAAGGGTTGGTCGCCAACAGGAAGGGCTCCTTCTACACCTCCGACACCACCATGGTGCGCGCCGTGGGCCAGGGACAGTGCGGTGCCACGATCGCCAATCAGTACTACCTGGCACGGATGCTGCGGGGCGACAATGCGGCCGACCGGGAAGCGGCCAAGAAGGTGCGGGTGGTGTGGCCCAACCCCACCCACGTGAACGTCACGGCCGGCGGGGTGACCCAGAGCTCCCGCAATCCGGAGGGGGCCCGACGCCTGCTGGAGTTCCTGGCCTCCCCCACCTCCGGTGAGGGCTACGCCGCCGCCAACAACGAGTACCCCCTCAAGGGCTGGGGCAACAACCCCACCCTCAAGGCCTTCGGCACCTTCAAGTCCTCTCCGGTGTCGATGGAGCAGCTCGGCCGGCGCAACCGGGAGGCCGTGCAACTGATGACGCAGGCTGGCTGGCAGTAAGGAGCTGGCGATTCGTTGACGCCTTCTGTGATCCCAGGCGATCTCAATCCGGGCCCGGTCCTCTCCAGAAGCAGGACCGGGCTTCTTCTCGTGGTGCTGGTGGTGAGCCTGCTGGCGCTGCTGCCCCTGATCACCCTGGTCCAGGGAGCCCTTTTCAACGGCGGTGGCCAACACCTCGGCCTGGGCTGGGACGGACCCAGCCAGGTGCTCGGCACCCTGCAACTGGTGCTGGGCGAGGGCGTGGTCGGCGCCCTGCTGGGCACCAGCATCGGCTGGCTGACGGCCACCTGCCGGTTCAGGGGCCGCCGCTGGTTCCGGATCGCCCAGTTGGTGCCCATGGCGTTCCCGGCCTACCTGCTGGCGGCCAGCCTGGTGGATTGGGGCAGCTACCGCGGCATTCAGATCCATGGCCTGGGCTGGGCAGTCGCCCTGCTGAGCCTCGCCAATTACAGCTACGTGTTCCTGCTCAGCACGGAGAGCTTTTCCATGAGCGGCAGCCGGTTGCTGGAGGCCAGCCGCTGCCTGGGGGTGGGCCCCTGGGCGAGCTTCTTTCGCATTGCCCTGCCGATCGCCCTGCCCTCGATCGGCGCCGGGGTCGCCCTCAGCGCCATGGAGGTGGTGAATGAGCTGGGGGCGGTGCGGCTGCTCGGGGTGCCGAGCCTCTCGGCCGGGATTCTCGATCGCTGGCAGGTGGATGGCGATCCCCAGGGGGCAGCCCTGCTGGCCCTGGTGGCCCTGGCCATCGTGGCGGTGCTGATCGTGAGCGAACGGCTGCTGCGGCGGCGCAGCCGACGCTGGAATCTCGACGGGGAAAGCGGCGCCGGTCCCATGTGGGACCTGAAGGGGTGGCGGGCCGGCCTGGCCCAGTTGCTCTGCGGGCTGCCGCCCCTGGCGGCGATCGCCATCCCTGCCCTGTGGATCCAGCAAGGCTGGCAGGGACTGCAGGCCGAACCGCTCGACGAGCTGCTGCAGCTGGCGGGCCGCAGCCTGGCCCTGGCCTTCGCCGCCACCGGGGTGACCTGTGCCGGGGCCCTGCTATTGGCCATCTGCCGCCGCTGGATCCCCCAGGCCGCGATGCAGCAACTCACTTTCGTGGCCGGGCTCGGCTACGCCATTCCTGGCAGCGTGCTGGCCCTGGGCTTGATGGTCTTCGGCGGCCCCCTGATGCTCAGCCCGGTGCTGCTGCTGCTCTGGGGCTACGGCGACCGCTTCATGGCGGTGGCCAAGCAGGGCCTGGATGCGTCTCTCGAGAGAATTCCACCCAGCATTGATGAGACCGCGGCCAGCCTCGGCTGCAGCTGGCTGGAGGTGCTGCAACGCGTGCACCTCCCCCTGTTGCGGGGCCCACTGCTGGTGGGCAGCCTGCTGGTGTTCGTCGATGTGGTGAAGGAGCTGCCGATCACCCTGGCCCTGCGCGCGTTCGACTTCGACACCCTGGCGGTGCGGGTGTTCCAGTACGCCAGCGATGAGCGGGTTGGGGCCGCCATGGGTCCGGCCCTGCTGATCATGGTGCTCGGCCTGGCGGCCTCCCTGGCCCTGATTCCAAGCCTGGAACGCAGAGGCTGATCGGGGCGCTCAGCCGGGGGAGGCCGTCAGTCGCGTCCGCAACGGCACTTGCCACCCTTCCAGTTGGAGCATTTGCGCTGCTTGCAGCCCTTCTTCTTGGGTGCCGGTGCAGGGCCGCGCCCCCGGGGAGCAGCCGGATCAGGGTTGGCGGGACCGATGGGCTGGGCCATGGCGAGAGAGAACGGGAGCGCAGACCCCGAAGGGCCAGTTGCGAACGAGTCGCATTCTAACCAAGGCCTCTGGCTTTTGCAAGCGATTCTCAGTAGCAGGCTGGCCCTGGCCCTCTTCTGGCCCTGGCACGCCAGGACCAGGAAGGGGGGCTGAAGGACGCCAGGGGCTGGTGGCAACGGCGCTCCGAAGCCAGAACGACGTTTCGCTTCAAGCAAAGAATGGCGTATTTGTGAGATCAATTGAAGTCACTCGCCCCACTGAAGTGGCGTTATGTAGCCGAGTGCTACAGCCCAGATGCCAGCTCAGCGAGTCATCCACAAGATGACATTGTTTCCCACGCCTGTTGGGGATTGTCTTTTCATACAACTCCGCAACACATCAGCGCCCCGCTTTGGCCTGCTCGCCAGCTGTTCCTCACTGATCAGCGCCCTTGTGCTGGCAGGTGCCTGGTCTCTACCCGCCAGTGCCGGCGCTGAAACGCTTTACAAACTGAAGACCACCTGCAGCATCAAGGGTGGACAGCCCCAGGACTGCATCGTCGAAGCCATCAATGAAGGCGACGCCACGATCTATACCCACAAGATCGGCAAGCAGGTGCAGAAGATCCGCATCACGGATGCCCCAGTGAGCATGAGTCTGTGGGACCCCACCAGCAAAACGTGGGTGGTGCTCAACTCGGCCGGCGCCCGGTTCTCCACCAACACCATCTGCTTCAACGGCCGGGATCTCTGTGTGGTGAACCCGAACTATCTCAACAGCGTGCGTGAGGAGAAGACCGAGGCCCTCGCCGGTCGGGACCTCGTGGGCGTGAAATTCAGCCGCGACGGCCGTGTGAGCCTCACCTGCTACGACGAGGCCTGCGAGGGGGTGAAGTGATGCGTCACCCCAGAACAGCACGCCCCCGCAGGGGGTTCGGCCTGCTGCTGGCCGGACTGCTGGCCCTTCTGGCCCTGCCCACCGGGGCAGCCCAGGCCTTCTCCGCCTCCGTGCCGGCACCCCAGGACAGCCAAGAACTGCTGGCCCGCAAAGGCGGGGGCGGTGGAGGGAGCCGGGGGGGCCGAGGAGGAGGTGGTGGGAGCCGACCCAGCGCCTCCAGGGGCGCCAGTGGCTTCAAGAGTTCTGGCTCCAGCCTCAACCGGGGCTCCAACAAGCCCAGTGGCGGCTGGAGCAGTCGCTCCAATCAGAAGGGAGGACCATCCCTTGACGCCCGCCGGAGCTCCGACAACCGCGGCAACAATCGGGGGTTTGCCCGCAGCGATCGGGCCAGCAACCGCAACGGCAACCGCGACGACCGCAACGGCAACCGCGACGACCGCACCAGCTCCCGCAATGACCGAAGGGACGACCGCAGCGGCAACCGCGACGACCGCCGCGACGACCGCGGCCAGAATCGCGACGACCGCCGGGATGATCGCAACGACAATCGCAACGAGCGGCGGGATGACCGCTGGGATCGGCGCGATGACCGCTGGAACGACCGGGGCGATCGCTGGGACCGTCGCTGGGATCGCTGGGATAACTATCCCGGCTGGGCGAGACCGGGCTGGGGCTATGCCCGTCCCTGGAACTACGGCTGGTACGGCGGCTGGGCCAGCCCCAGCTGGGGGTGGTGGGGTGCCAGCGCAGCGGCCTGGGGCGTGACGACCCTGGCCACGGCAGCCATCATCAACGCTGCCGTGGATGACGCGGTGAACAGCCACACCACCACGATCGTGGTGCCGAATACCGACTATCGCTTGCTCTACGGCAGCGTGGAGCCGCTGAATGAGCAGTCGGTGAGCTTTTCGGTGGAATCCGGAGACCGGGAGGTGGCCATGAACGCCGACTGCCGGCAAGGGACCCTCGATGGGCGCAACCCCAGCACAGCCCAGGAGGCCGAACTGCTCAACGCGGCCTGCCAGGTGGCCTTCGGCGACGTCTGATCCTGCCCCAGGCGCACGCAGCAGCCGCCGCGGTTCGCGGCGGCTTTTTTGCTGGCCCTGGCCCGCATGATCAGAGAACCCTCACCGATGCCAATCGCCTTCAGCACAGTGATTCGCTTCGGATCAATTCACTGCGGCACCGTCTTTGGTGTCGATGCAGATCCCAGCGCAAGCGCCGCGCGAGGGCTGTCCGAATCCTCACCCTTGGGGGTGCCGGAGCAGCCAAAAGCCGACTGCTGCCGCTGCCCTCAACCACTCTCGCGTCTGATGGTCCAAACCTGCTCCTCCCCTCTCTGGCGCAGCGGTGGAAGCCTGCTGCCGTGCCTGGCCCTCCTGGCATGCCTGGCACCGGCGGCCTGGGCCAATCCAGCCGAGGCGAGCGCCGGGGAACCGGAGCCGGCCGAGCCCACCAGCACCCCCGAGAAAGCGGCCGAGCACAGCGCCAGTGATGCCTGGCGCGGCACAGTGGAGCTCTATGGATTTGCCCCTCTGCGGGTGACGGGCAGCACCACGATTCGGGGTTTTGAAGCCGATACCGACTTCAACCTTGGAGACATTTTCTCCAGCCTCCAGTGGGCGACATCCCTGCGTGGCAGCGTGGAGCGCGGACGCTGGGGCCTGCTCACCGATCTGAGCTACGTGAGGCTCGGCGAAGACGCTGCCCGCACCACCCCCGGAGAGCGCTTCACCGGCAGGGCCCGGGTCTCCACCACCCAGGGGATCTACGACCTGGCAGTGCGCTATCGCCTGGGTGAAGTGGAGTCAGCGGTCGCCGCCCCTGGTGCCTTCAGCGTGATTCCCTACCTGGGCGTGCGGGTGATCGATGCCCGGCTGAATGCCAGCGCCGAGATCCAGGGCAACGGTCCGCGGGAGCTGAGCTTCGAGCGGGAAGGCACCTTCGGCCGCACTTGGGCCCAACCACTCGCGGGCCTGCAGGGCACGGTGTTTCTCGCACCAAGGCTGCGGGCCTTCGCGCGGGCCGATGTGGGCGGATTCGGCCTGAGCGGCGCGAAAGACCTCTCCGGCAATGCACAGATTGGCCTGGGCTATGCCGTTGGCAACAACACAGACCTGAATCTGTCCTGGCGCTACATGTCACTTCAATATCAAAACAATAAGAACCCAGACAGCGGGTTCAGCAGCTACCAGAATGGCATCGAACTAGGGCTGAAGTTCTTCTTCTGATCAGATCACGAATCACCCATTCCGCCCTCACCAGTTCGCAGCCAAGCCCCCCTTTCCACCACCCAACCCTTCCATGGCACGTACGAGCTTTCTGAGCGACTTCAAGGACTTCATCAACAAGGGCAATGTCGTCGATCTGGCGGTTGCCGTGGTGATCGGGGGAGCCTTCGGCAAGGTGGTTGACGCCGTGGTGAGCCTGGTGATCGGCAAGGTGCTCGAGCCCACGCTCAAGGCCGCCGGTGTGAATGCGGTTGCCAGCTGGCCCGCCGGCGCCGTGCTGGTGGCACTGATCAACTTCCTGGTGATCGCCTTTGTGGTGTTCCTGATTGTGCGCTCGATCGAAGGGCTGCGTCGCCGGGAGGAGGCCATCGCGCCCCCCGATGCCCAGGCCCAACTGGCCTCGGCGGCCACCCGCCTGGCCGACGCTCTGGATCGCCGTCAGCTCTGAAGCGATCGCTGCTCAGGCCCCGAGGGAATCAGCTCCCAGCCGGGGCCTGTCCGTCCGGGCCGGCTTCACGCTGAAGCCGGCGCTCCGCCTCCAGTTCCCGGCCAAGAAACAGGTTGAGGAAGGTGCGGATCACGGCCACCACACTGAGCTGCACCAGGTTCTGGGTGGATGGGCTGGCGGTGGTGGCGACGATGTCGGCACCGAGCTGGAACTCCAGCGCCAGCGACAGCCAACTGCCGAAGGTGAGCCTGGCAACCGCCAGGCTGGGCAGGGCGGGATGGCGATGGCGCGGCCAGGGCCGGCTCTGGCGCAGGGTGGCCACCAGGCCGGCGAACACCGTGGCGATCGAGAGCCCCTCGAGCAACAGCCGCAGCAGCTCGGCGATCAGGGCGAGTCCGTGCTCAGCGCCATGGGTCGTGGGCATAACGGTCATGGCGCCACCCGCACAATTCAGCGGAAACCCATGTGGCACGTGGAGGTGTCGATGCCCTGGGCCATGCGCGCAGGCGGCCGGTAGCGGCGGCAGTAACTGGGAGCACAGAGGAAGGATCCCCCTTTCACCACCTTGCGCGGCACCTGTCCGTGCTGCGATTGCAGATCGATGCTGGACTGGCGGGCGAGCTCCTGCGCATCTGCACAGCAGCCGGAAGGGCCAGCGGTGCTGGGTGTCGCCGCCGGCTGATGTGGGCCGTACCAGCTGGCGGTCCACTCCCACACATTGCCGATCATGTCGACCAGGCCGTAGCCATTGGCGGGGTACACCCCCACAGGCATGGTGCGCTCGTAGCCATCCAGGCGGCTGTTGTGGTGAGGGAAGTCGCCCTGGAAGGTGTTGGCCAGGGGCACACCGCCGGGATGGAGCTCACTGCCCCAGACGAATTCACAGCCCTCACGCCCTCCCCAGGCGGCCCACTCCCATTCCCGCTCGGAAGGCAGTTGCTTACCGATCCAGCAGGCGTAGGCCTCGGCATCGGCGTGGGCCACATGCACCACCGGATGCTGCTCGCGGCCCTTGATCGAGCTGCCCGGGCCCTCGGGATGGCGCCAGTCGGCCCCGGGGATGTACTGCCACCAGCGGTAGTGGTCGGCCTGCTGCACCGGCCCCGACGGTGGCACGAACATGATCGAGGCCGGCTGCAGCTGGTCCGGGCCGGCGCCGGGGTAGAGGGAAGGATCGGCAGAGCACTCCGCCACGGTGGGGTAGCCGCTGGCCTTCACGAACTTCTAAAACTGGGCATTGGTGACCGGGGCCCGGTCGATCCAGAAACCCGCCACCTCCACCCGGTGGGCCGGAGCCTCCTCCGGGTAGTGGCGGTCGGAGCCCATCACGAAGGAACCCCTCGGTACCCACACCATGCCAGCGGCCGGCGGTCGTCCAGGGGGCTTGGGCATCGGTCGGGGGAATCGGGCTGGCTGGCTCAGGCGGCGCCGCTGGCGGCCTGCTCCAGTTTCTCCATCACCCGTTCCAGCGAGAAGCTGGCGGCTTTCTGGCGCGGCGGATACTCCACAAACGTCTTGAGGAAGTCGGCGACAAAGGCCTGGGCTGGCACAAGCATGAACACGTGGTCAAACATCCAGTCCCAGTAGGTGTTGGAGGTGATGTCGGCGCGTTCGTAGGGAACGGTGAGCAGGTTGAAGATCTTCGGCACCCGCAACTCCACAAAGGGCTCCGCCCAGATCTGGCAGGTGCCCGGGCAGCGCTGCTCCTTGAAGACGAACTTCCAGTTGTCGTAGCGCAGGCCCACCAGATCGCCGTCATCAGAGAAGTAGAAGAACTCCCGCCGCGGGCTCTTGTCGGTCTTGCCGGTCCAGTAGTCGAGCATGTTGTAGCCATCCAAGTGGATGCGGAAGGTCTTGTTCCCCACCTGATACCCCGTCAAAAGCTTCTGCTTGATCTCCGGTTCACCAGCGGCGGCCAGCAGGGTCGGCAGCCAGTCGAGGTGGCTGCAGATACCGGTGATGTTGGTGCCAGCCGGGATCTTGCCGGGCCAGCGCACCAGGGCCGGAACGCGGAAAGCGCCCTCCCAGTTGGTGTTCTTCTCGCTGCGGAAGGGTGTCATGCCCGCATCGGGCCAGCTGTTCATGTGCGGCCCGTTGTCGGTGCCGTACATCACGATGGTGTCGTCGGTGACGCCCAGCTCATCGAGCAGGTTGAGCATCTCACCGATGAATTCGTCGTGATAGATCATCACGTCGTGGTATTCCGACTGCCAGCGGCCGGAGCGGCCCACGTCCTGGGGACGGGCGTAGGTGCGGAAGTGCATGTGCGTGGTGTTGAACCACACAAAGAAGGGTTCCCCGGAAGCAACGGCATCGCGGATGAAGCGCTTGGCCTCCGCCATGAACTCATCGTCGGCGGTTTCCATCCGCTTGCGGGTGAGCGGGCCAGTGCTCTCGATCCGCTGGCTGCCGTCGCCGTTGGCCCAGCAGTGCAGCACACCGCGGGGGGCGAAGCGCTTGCGGAAGTTGGGGAACTCGGGGTCGTCTTCCTTGGGATAGTCGCGCAGTTCGGGCTCTTCCTCGGCATTGAGGTGATAGAGGTTGCCGAAGAACTCGTCGAAGCCGTGCATCGTCGGCAGGTGTTCGTCGCGATCACCGAAGTGGTTCTTGCCGAACTGGCCTGTGCGGTAGCCCTGGGGCTTGAGCAGCTCGGCGATGGTGGGGTCCTCAGCACGGAAGCCCAGTTCTGCGCCGGGCAGGCCCACCTTGGAGAGGCCGGTGCGGTACACGCTCTGGCCGGTGATGAAGGCGGCGCGGCCGGCGGTGCAGCTCTGCTCGGCGTAGTAATGGATGAACTTGGCGCCTTCCTTGGCCACCCGGTCGATGTTCGGGGTCTGATACCCCATCAGCCCGTGGCTGTAGCAACTGAGATTGCTCTGGCCGATGTCATCGCCCCAGAGTCAGGATGTTGGGCTTGCCGTTGGGCATGGGAGGAGCGGGGAGTCAGTGCTGTGTCCATGCTGCGCAGAGGGGCCGCCATTGACAGCTTTCCGCAGCTGCCGTTTCGCAGATTGAAGTTGCGCAAGTCCTGCCAAGCTTGCGCAAACTGACAACTCCCAACCGTCCCGTGCTCACCGCATTCGCCGGAGCAGGGGGGCACTCACCAGCACGGTGATGAGCAGATACAGCAGGATCGCAAGTTTCACCGCAGGAATCTGGGGGGCATAGGTGCTGGCGAGCAGCAGGGCCAGGCCCGGGTTGCGCATCGACGTGACGGCTGCAGTGGTGATGCGGCGCTCCCGCCCCTCCCCAGCGGCGGCATACCCGAACGCCAGACTGAGCAGCACCAGCAGCACCATGAGCGGCAGCGCCGGGAGGTTCGCCAGCCCGAAGGGCACCAACAGGGGCAGCGTCTTCACCAACACGGCCAGCACGAGCACAGCCAGGAGCCCATTGGCCAGCCGATCGAGCGGCAGTTGCAGCCGGGCCGTGGTGCCGGGAAAACGGTGGCGCAGCAGCAGGCCCGCCAGCAGAGGCAGCAGCTGCACCTGCCCCACCTGCAGAGCGACCTGGCGGGGGAGCACATCCCAGCCCTCCACGGCGAACACCCGTTCCCCCAGCTGGGCCAGCAGGGGCACGGTGACGATGGCCAGCCCAGCAGCAGCCACCTGGAAGAGGCCTGCCTCTGCGACGTTGCCGCCGCTCTTGCCGGCCTTGCGCAGGATCAGGGGTGCACTGGGACAGGCCGCCATCAAGGCAATGCCATGGCGCACCTCCACGGAGAGAACCCGCGCTGGGGGGAGGCTGAGCAGCAGCCAGGCCGCCAGGGGCACCAGCAGGCAGGTGGCCAGCTCCACCCGCAGCAGCAGGGGCCAATGGCGACGCCACTGGCGGAAGGCATCGACAGGCAGGCCCAGCCCCAGGGCCAGCATCGCCGTGAACAGGGTGAGCGGGATCAGCACCGCGGCAATGGCAGCCATGGTCAGTTCAGCAGTCCGGTCACCAGAATCCCCATGGCCATCACACCGATGAGCGTGATGAGCGTGGCGGTGGCAGCCGCCAGGCGGGGTGTTTCCACATAGACGAAATCATCCCGGCGCAGTCGCTTGAGCTCGCGCAGATGCTCGACCGTGGCCACCGCCATCGAGAGAATGCCGGTGAACACGAAGGCGAGGGCCACGGCGATCACCCCGGAGCGGGGGCCGGAGCTGCCCGTGGCCCGGTCGATGGCGGCCACGATTTTGTCGAGACCGAAGCCGAAGCTGATCAGCGACAGGCAGGTGCGGATCCAGGCCATGAGGGTGCGCTCCGCCGCATCCCGATTGCGCTGTCGCGCCAGTTCGTTGGTGAGATTCACAGAGGCAGGCACGGAGACGGTCGCAGCAGGCAGGGCGCCGGTGGCCGGCGGCCCCGGATGGGTCCAGTGGCAGGGCGGCCGGCGCCTGGGCAGTGCTACTCCCATTCCTGGAGGCGGGCAACACCTCCGCGACCAGCCGACGCCAAACCCCGACAGGGTTTCTGGCAAATTCCGCTGCAGTGTTCAGATCGCGCAATCCTGCCTGACGTCTCCGGGCGAAGCCAGCAGAATCGCGGTGTTTGGTTCGCATCGGAATGCCACCGGATGGGATCCGCTCTGCCAAGCGTGATGGGTGTGATCCGGGAAGCGTAAAACTGCTGTTTCACAACCAGCTGGCCCAGATCGACCGCGATCCCGAGGTCCTGGCCCAGCGCCTGGCACAGCACTACCCCCTGCTTGACTTCGGCCCACGGCAGGGGCATGAATCGAGCTTCCTGCACCGCACCAGCACCTGCCAGACAGGAGATCTGATCCTGTCGTGCGGTTACACCACCCCGATCCGCGGCACGATCGGCGCCCAGGAGGGCATCGGGTCGGTGAACATGATCCTGAGCGGCAACATCCGCTACGAGGCCGGAGGCAAGGAGATGGTGGTCGATGCCCACCGCCCGTTCTTCTTCTCCCCAGGCCAGGAATACCGATACACCATCAGCGATCACTTCAATGGGGTCGTCTTCCACATCGACCTGCAACGGCTCCGACAGACGGCGGCCTCCATGGCTGGCCTGGGGGTCTCCGAGCGGCGCTTCTGCCAGGACCTGGATCTGGTGCGAGCCCTGCAGCCCCGCAGTCGCCGAAGCGAGGCCCTGCTGCAGGTGCTGCGGCAGACCCTCCGCCTGCTGGATCACCCGGAACTGGAACTCGCCGGAGACCTCGATCATCTGCGCGTTGATGATCTGATCTACCGCAACCTGGCCCTGCTGCTGTTTCCCCGGCTGGAAGCCCTCATCCAGACCGACGACCGGAAACGCTCCGAGCGGGAGCGCATTTTCGATGACGTGCTGGAGTGGACCCTTGCCAATCTGCACCTGCCCATCAGCCTGAGCCAGCTGGAACAGCGCAGCGGTTATTCCCGCCGCAACCTCCAGCTCGCCTTCCAGCAACGCTTCGGCTGCGGCCCGATTCAATGGGTGCGCCAGCAACGGTTGGACCAGGCCCGCCGAGAGCTGCTCAATCCCGAAACCGATGACAGCGTGGCCAGCGTCTCAGCCCGCTATGGCTTCAGCAGTCCGTGCGTCTTCAGCCGCGACTTCAAGGCCCGGTTCGGGCTTCGGCCCTCCGAGGTGCTGCGCAAGGGCAAGCGGCACAACCGGCTGCCATGACCAGCCCCAGGTCGTCGAAGCCCGCGCCCCGGGAGCCCTGGACGGAGCGACGGCGGAGGCGCCTGCGCTCGCCACTGCTGCGCAAACTCGATCGCTCGTTCCGGTTGAGACTGCTGCTGGCCCTGCTGGCCGCAATCGTGGCCCTGGCCCTGGTGAATCGCTGGGAGCAATGTCGCGATCTGAAGATGGCCAGGGGCTGTGTCTGGCACGACGCCGGCGGAGTGGTGAATGTCGACAACCTGGAGGCCCTGAGCATCGTCACCGCCGCCATCCTGTTCGTGCTGGAGGGGGGCAAACGGCGCCAGCGCGAGCACGTGGAGGCGATGGAGCTGGTGTACAGCTGCCAGGAGCACCGCATCCGCCTCAGCCATGCCCGTAACGAGGCCCTCGAGCAGCTGTGCGAGGCGGGCATCGAGCTCCATGGCCTCGATCTCAGTGGTGCGGACCTCAGCGAGATCCGACTGCCGGCCGCGCGCCTCCAAGGGGTGAAGCTCGTCGGCACCGACCTCAGCAGGGCTGACCTGCGCGGCGCCGACCTGCGTGGTGCTGATCTGAGCGGGGCCCTGCTGGATGGGGCCCTGCCGAAAGGGCTGGAGCCTGGGGGTGCCGAACGCCGGTGCTAGTGGGCCTCAGCGGCGCAACGCGGACAGAGTGCCCGCACGTTGAGCACGCACTCGAGCAGGCGGAAGCCATGCTGCTCAGAGGCCTGCTGGCCAGCCAACAACACCGCGGGGTCCTCAAACTCCTCGGTGCATCCACAGCGCACACACACCAGATGGTGGTGGTCACGGTGGGCATCGCTGGTGAGCTCGTAACGGCGCCCACCTTCGGGTAGCTCCAGCTCCTGGAGCAGCCCCATCGAGGTCAACAGCCGCAGGGTGCGATAGACGGTGGCCAGGGACACCCGCTCCTGCTGGCTGAGCAGGCGCTGGTGCACCTCCTCCGCGCTGAGATGGCTGCCTGCGCCGATCTGTTCAAAGAGGCTGAGCACCCGCTGGCGCTGGGGCGTGAGGCGTTGGCCCCGATCGTGCAGGGTGGAGCGCAAGGCTTCACTTCCAGGCTGCACCTGGACCGCCGCTGAATCTGGGGCCAGGGCGCCCAGGGGGAGGGATGCCGATGGGCCTGAGGAGGACAAGGTGGTGGAGCTCGGCACCTCGTCCTCCCGCGCTTCTCAATAATAAACGCAGTTGCGAACTGCCGCCAGCCCACGGCGGTGCTGGCTTGTTGAACTACGCCGGCAGGCGGCGGTCGATCCAGGCATCCAGCTGCACCAGGGCTGCGGCCAGGAGGTCGGCCAGGCTCACCACCAGCCGATAGCTGAGGGCAATCGCCAGGAGTGGCCCCTCGGGAATCGCCGTGCCGAGCCGCAGCAGCAGGGCCGCTTCAAACACCCCCAGCCCCCCCGGAGCCCCGGGCACCACCAGACCCACGGTCCAGGCCAGAACAAAGCCGGCCAGCCAGCCTGTCCAGGGGAGGCTGGCCTGCAGGTCAAAGGCGAAGACGCAGCAGGCAAACCCGCCAAAGCGCAGCAGCACGAACCCCAGCTGGGCCAGCAGGGGAAGCAGGGGATAGC
>VGPU01000013.1 GCA_016882525.1 Cyanobacteria bacterium M_surface_10_m2_119
GGGTTGATGCGATGGATGGCCATGGAGTGGCCAGAAATCGATCGACCCAAAAGCCACCCTGCGGGGTGGCTTTTTTGTTGGATGCCGTCTGGGTGCACGCATTCCGTTTGAGGGGAATGTCAGGGGCTTGGCGGTCTGGATCTCGGTGCAGGGATGGGCCGATGCTGTGTGAGGCTGGATCACTGCTGGATGTGTGTGCTCTGCCGTGATGGAGGTGATCCCCGACATGCTGGGCTCCACGGGGCAGCCACTGGATGGGGCTGACCGGGTGATCGTTGCCCTGGATGGCATGGATGGCCCTGCTGCCCTCGCTTTTGTGGACGGAATTCCCGATCTGCGGTGGGTCAAGGTGGGCCTCGAGCTCTTCACTCTCGCCGGGCCCGAGGTGATCCAGGCTCTGCGCAGGCGTGGTTTGCAACTCTTCCTCGACCTCAAATTTCATGACATCCCGGCCACCATGGCCGGGGCCTGCCGGAGTGCGGCCCAGCTCGGTGCTCACCTGATCACGGTGCATGCCTGTGCGGGCCGTGAAGCCCTGATCGAGGCCCATGTGGGGGCCAGCCAGGGAGCCGAAGCCGCGGGTTTGAAGGCTCCGCCAACGCTGCTGGCCGTCACGGTCTTGACCAGTTGGGCTGCGGAGCGACTGCGCGCACAGCTGCAGATCGACACGCCGCTGCCGACGTATGTCAGGGACCTGGCGGCTCTGGCCGCGGATGCGGGCATCGGGGGCTGTGTGTGCTCTCCCCAGGAGGTGGCCGCCCTCCGCAGCGACCATCCTGAGCCTTTTGCCCTGGTTACCCCGGGTATCCGACCGCTGGGCAGTGACGTCGGAGATCAGGCGCGGGTGTTGACCCCCGATCAGGCTCTGGCCGCCGGCGCGTCCCGGCTGGTGATCGGCCGACCGATCACCGCTGCGAAGGATCCCGCTGCTGCCTTTGCCGCCTGCTGTGCCGCTTGCCGTCCTCAGGCTGGTACCACCGACTGAGAGGGGGCCAGCAGCTGGTCATAGAGCTGCTCCAAGGCGTCGATGTTGCCCTGAAGGGTGTATCGCTGCAGGACGCGTTCGCGTGCCTGGCGTCCCAGGGCTGCGGTGAGAACCGGTTGATCCCGCAGCACCGGCAGGAGGGTGCGCAGCTGGGTGGTGACCCCCTGCGTGCTGATCACGATCCCCGCTCCCCCCTCCAGCACTTCGCCGTCGGCACCGGCATCGGTGGCCACGCAGGCCGTGCCGCTGGCCATGGCTTCCAGCAGGGAGAGGCTCAGCCCTTCCACCAGGGAGGGGAGCAGAAAGACTTCTGCCAGCTGCTGTAAAGCCACCCGCATCTCCAGGCGCGGTTCATAGCCCCACCACAGCACACTCGGATCGCTGTAGCTGGCCTCCAGGGCGCTACGCAGCGGGCCGTCGCCCACGATCAGCAGGCGGCAACCCGCCGGTTGCACCAGCCGCCAGGCCCGCAGCAGGGCTTCCACATTCTTCTCGGTGGCAATCCTGCCCATGTAGAGAAAGATGCGCTGGCCGCTGAAGCGCTGACGCAGTTGCTGAAGCTCCGGGGTCGGCTCACCCGCCGGGCGCCACGTCTGGGTGTCAACGCCGTTGGGAATCACCGCCAGCCGTTCGCCGCGCACCCCCAGGCGCTGGAGAACCTCCGCCTGCAGCTCGGAGAACACGATCACCCGGTCGAATCGACTCAGGGCTGGGGCGTAGAGCTGGTAGGTGAGCTGCTGGGTGCCCGCCGTGAGATTTCTCAGGCTTGCATCAAAGGGAGGATGAAAGGTGGCGACAAGCGGCAGCCCGAGTTGCTGGCAGAGGTCGGGGAGACGGAAGTCCAGGGGTGAGAGGGTGAGACTGGCGTGCACCACGTCGGGGCGCAGCCGTTCGAGCGATTCGCGCAGTTCCCGTTGAGCGCCCGGCGATGGAATGGTGTAGACCTGCGACTTCACCAGATAGGGGAGGGCCACCTCCGGCTCCGGCTCACCGGGGCGCCACGACTCCGCCTCTTCGATCTGGGCATGCGGGCCGGCCTGTTCCCGGAGGCTGCCCGCCGTCGGGAGCCAGGCATGCCCTGGGGGTTGAAGCCCCAGTTGGCCGGTGGCCCGGGTATCAAAGTGAATGAAGCTGATGCCATGCCCCCGGCTGCGCAGGGCATGGGTGGTGGAGAGCCCGTAGGTGACGTTGCCGCAGAACGGAGACTTCTTGCCCAGCCAGGCAATGTGGGCCACCCACCCTCGTGCGTCAGTGGATTCAAACTAACAGCGGCGCCACGGCCGCTCTGCCAGGGCAGCGGCCAGGGCGATCCCGGCCAGTCCCCAGAGCACCGGCAGCAGTCCCCAGCGGCTCACCACGGCTCCCGCCACCACCAGTGGAAGGCTGAGAGCGATGTTGATGAGGTTGTTCTGCAGGCCGAACACCTTGCCCCGCAAGCTTTCCGGTGTGTCTTCCTGGATCGTGGTCTGGGCGGGGATCGCCAGCATCGCCGCCCCGATCCCGAGCACCACGCACAGCAGCAGGGTGAAGGTGAGATGGCCGCGCAGCTGACCAAGCAGCAGCAGGCTCCAGCCGATCGTGCCCAGGCCTGCGGCAGCCAGGCGCCGGCGGTTGATGCCATAACCCAGTTGGGCGACGGCCAGCGCCCCGCACGCCAGGCCGATGCCACTCATGGCCAGCAGGGTGCCGAAGCGGGTTGGGCCGAGCCCAGGCACTGCGGCGGCCAGGCTGATGGCCAGCACGTAGAGCGCCGCCAGCAGGCTGTACAGCAACACCAGCTGCACCATGGCGTTCGCGACCCGGGGCTGGTGGCGCAGCACGGCCAGGCCCTCGCCAATCTCCTGCCAGACACTGCTGGTGCGGGGGGGCTGCTCTGCTTCCCGCCAGCGGATGCGGCTGATGGCCAGGGCGGCGGAGCCATAGCAGAGCGGCAGCAGCAGGAACTGCCCCCCCTCGATGCCCACGGCTGCCAGCCCATGCTCCAGGCCCCTCAGGATTGGGTCGCCGAGGGCAAACCCCAGAATCGTGGCCGCCATGCTGGTGGCCTGATAGAGGGAATTGGCGGCCAGCAGGTGTTCAGCCGGCACGAGCTGGGGAATCGCCGCCTGCTCGGCCGGGGCGAAGAACTGGGTGAGCACCGACTCCAGAAAGGTCATCGCCACCAGGCCCCAGTAGCCCCAGCTCAGGCCCAGCCACTGGGGGCCTGGCACGAGCATCAGGGGGGTGAGCAGCACCAGCAGGGCCCTGAGGCCATTGGAGGCGACCATCACCGCCCGCTTGGGCCAGCGGTCGGCCCACACGCCGGCCACCGTGCCCAGCACCATGGCCGGCACGGTGTTGGCCACGTAGATCCCCGTGGCCAGCAGGGTGATCATCTGGGCCCTGGTTTCCGGCAGGTCGAGCCGGATGGCCGATGCTGCTTCGGCCAGGGCCGGATTGGCACCTGGGGTGTCGGTCACCCAGATCTGGGCGATCAGGTACACCATCAGCACGATGTAGAACTTGTCGGCGAGCTGGGAAAAGATCTGCCCCAGCCACAGCCATCGGAAGTCCCTGAGCCCCAACACCGTCTGGAGGCCATTGCGACCGGCGTTGCCCTGGCCCGATTCCCGCTGACTGCCTTTCAAGCTCTTCGCGGATCGACCTCGGCTCGTCATGATGCCCCAGCCTGGGCCCCGCGCAGGAGCCGAAAGGCCCGTGGACGTCCCCCCAGGTTGGCGTCGCACCAGCAGCCCACCAGGTCGAGCAGGTGCAGCCAGACGGCGCCCGGCCCGAGCAGGCCCCCATCTCTGCGGCGGGGCAGCGCTGGACGCACCAGCCGCTGGAGCAGGGCGAGTTCGGAGGGATTGAGCAGCACCGGCGCTCCAGGCACCGCGCCGATCACCAGCCCCTCATTGCTGATCAGGCTGCAGCGCCAGTCCCACTGGCCCAGGGGCGGCTCCAGGGGTTGGCCGGTGCGGGCGCAGCAGGCCAGGGGAATCCCATAGCCACCCAGGGCCAGCAGGTGCACGCTGCCCTGCACCGCCACGGCCAGGGCCTCGAGCTGGCAGCCGGGCTCGCGCCCATGCTCCTCCAGGCGCCCCAGGTGCATCAGCATCGCCGCCAGCATGCCGGGCGCTGCATCCTCGGCGGGCACGAGGGCCAGGCAGAGCTCGGCCAGGGCCTGGGCTCCAGCCAGGCTTTCCAGCTGCTGGCCCAGGGCGCCGAAGTGGCGGAGCACCCGCAACTGGCGCACCCGGCCGAGGCTCCGTCCGCGACTGACCTGAAGATCCAGATGGCTGAGGGGCACGGCTGCCGCCAGGCTGCTTTTGGGCCGCCTGGCTCCCGGCACCGCCAGGCGCACGATGCCCTGGTCTTCGCTGAGGAGGCTGAGCAGCCGGTCATTCTCGCCGAGGGGGCGGCAACTCAGGGCCAGGCCTTCCAGCCGAAACTCCGCCACGGGCTGCTCAGCTGCGCAGGGCTTGCATCAGCGCGACACCCCGGCTGGTGCCGAGCCGGCTCGCTCCGGCCGCCACCAGGGCAAGGGCCTGGTCCAGCTCGGCGATTCCTCCCGCCGCCTTCACCGCTGCCCTGCCCCGGGCCAGGCCCTGCAGGTGGTTCACCTGCTCCACGGTCACCGGTGCACCGAAACCACTGCCGGTCTTGAGGAAGCGCGCTCCGGCATCGATGCTGATCTCCACCAGCAGCTCCAGCGCTTCCAGGTTGAGGCGACTCACCTCGAGGATCACCTTCACCGGCAGGCCCAGTTCGCAGATGGCTTCCAGGTCGCTCAGCACAGCGCCGCTGTCGCCATCAGCCAGGGCACCGAAATCGGGCACCACATCCAGTTCGTCGGCGCCGGCATCGGCCGCCTGCACCGCCTCTGCAAGCTTCACGGCAGCAGGAACGGCGCCGAAGGGAAACCCGACCACCGAGACCAGACGGGGTTGGTGTCCCTTGCCGCTCCCCTGCAGCGGCAATCGCTCCCGGGCCCGGCTCACCCAGCGGGAGGCCACGCACACCCCGGCAAAGCCGAAGTGACGAGCCTCATCGCAGCAGCGTTCGATCGCGGCCTGGCCCTGATGGGGGTCGAGCAGCGCATGGTCGATCAGGGGCGCCAGGTCGGGCAGCTCCGGGATCACGTGTCCTTGGCCTGAATCACCCCGAATCCTCCATGATTGCGGTGGTAGGCGACCTGGATCTCCCCGCTCTCGCTGTCGCGGAACACATAGAAATCGTGGTCGATCAGCTCAAGCTGATGCAGGGCCTCATCCAGGCTCATCGGGGGCATGTCGAAGTATTTGCGACGGACGCCGCGGCTGGGCAGCTCGGCCTCCTTGCCATCCGTGAGGCTGGATCCCGGGGGGGGCAGGGTTGCCGCGCCGGCCTCCTCGTCGCGGGCGGAGCGATGCACGGGGCCCTGGTGGCGATCCTGGATGCGCTCCTTGTAGCGATTGAGCTGCCGGGCCAGCTTGCTGGCCACCAGGTCGATGCTGGCGTAGAGGTTGTCGCTGCTCTCCTGGGCGCGGATGACCGTGCCGTTGGCGAACATCGTCACCTCGGCGATCTGCTGGGGGACCCTCGGGTTCCGGGCGACCGACAGGTGCACGTCGGCCTCCTTCACCATGCCTTCGAAATGGTTGATGGCGCGGGTGAGCTTGGTTTCGGTGTACTCCCGGATGGCCGGGGTGACTTCAAGATTGCGGCCGTGAATCAGCAGTTTCATCAGATGGCAGCCGCCTCCGGTGCTCTCTGTGCCAACGCTAGGTAGGCCAACCCATGGCATCCCAGCTCGATGCAATCCTTTTCGAAGCCTCCCAGCCCGTTCCCTTCCTCAAGGGATGGCAGGCCCAGCAGTGCCTGCAGCAGCGCCTGCTGGCCCATCCCACGGGCCCCGATGCGGTGCTCGTGCTGGAGCACGAGCCCTGCTACACCCTCGGGCGTGGGGGCAGCACGGCCCATCTGCGCTTCGCGGTGGACAACCCGCCCTGGCCCCTCTTCCGCATTGACCGTGGTGGGGAGGTCACCCACCATCTTCCCGGGCAGATCGTGGTCTATCCCGTGCTCAATCTCCAGCGGCACGGCGCGGATCTGCACCTCTATCTGCGCCAGCTCGAGCAGGTGGTGATCGACCTGCTCGCTCTCCTCGGTCTGCAGGGTGAGCGGATCGCCGGCTTGACGGGCGTGTGGTGCGAGGGCCGCAAGGTGGCGGCCCTCGGCGTGGGAGCCCGGCGCTGGATCAGCCAGCACGGCCTGGCCCTGAACGTGGACTGCCCCTTGGAGGGGTTCGGGGCCATTGTTCCCTGTGGAATCGCCGACCGGCCGGTGGGTCGCCTCTGCGACTGGCTTCCGGGTCTCACGGCCGCTGGGTTGCGCCAGCCTCTGGTGGAGCTCCTGGCCGGCCGCTTCCAGCTCCGGCTGCGCCCCCCCGGGCCCCAGGAAAGCCTTCCGGGGTGGTAACCCTTGGCGATCGCTTGATCTCGGATCCCCATGGCTGCGGCCACCATCCACTGGACTGCCAGCCCTGCTGACCACCAGGCCCTCGCACAACGGCGCGATTGGGGGATGCTCACCGGTCTGGAGCAGCTCTGGCCCTCCCTCGCCGAGATCCACGGGGATGCGATCGCCCTGGAAGCCCCCCATGCGGCTGAGCCCGAGACCATCTCCTACAGCCAGCTGGCCGGGGGTGTTGAACAGGTGGCTGCGGGGTTCGCGGCCCTTGGCGTGGTGCCGGGGGATGTCGTGGCCCTGTTCGCAGAAAACGGTCCCCGCTGGCTGCTCTGCGATCAGGGCCTGATGCGGGCTGGTGCGGCGGATGCCGTGCGGGGCGCGACCGCTCCCCCAGAGGAGCTGCGCTACATCCTGGGCGACTGTGGGGCCGTGGCTCTGGTGGTGGAGTCCGCCGCCCTGCTGGAGCGTCTCGACCTCTCCCCGGAGCTGCTGGGCCAGCTGCGGTTCGTGGTGCTGCTGGAAGGGGAGCGCAGCAGTCAGGCTCCTGCCCTGCCCTGCCATCGCTGGAGCGATCTGCTGCAGCGGGGGGCGGAGGCCCTGGCCTCGGGCCGTCCCGCCCCGCCCGCACCGGAACAGGCCGCGCGTCTGGCCACGATCCTCTACACCTCCGGCACCACCGGCCAACCCAAGGGGGTGCCCCTCAGCCATGCCAACCTCCTGCACCAGGTGCGTCACCTCGGCGTTGCCGTTGCGCCCCGGCCTGGCGATCGGGTGCTGAGTGTGCTGCCGATCTGGCATGCCTATGAACGCAGTGCGGAGTATTTCCTCCTGTCCTGCGGCTGCCGTCAGACCTACACCACCCTCAAGCAGCTGCGAGGGGATCTGCAGCGGGTGCGCCCCAACTATCTGATCAGCGTGCCCCGCCTCTGGGAGGCCCTCCTCTCAGGCTTCGAGGACGCCTTGGCGGCGATGCCCGCCGGGCGCCAGCGCCTGTTGCGGCGCGCCCTCGCCAACAGCCGCTCCTACGGCCTCGCCCTGCGCCGGTTCAGTGGCCTCACCCTCAGCCCTGAAACGCCCGCGCACCGGCTCACGGCTGGTGTGAAGGCCGCCCTGCGCTGGCCCCTGCACCGACTGGCCGACCGGCTGATCTGGCCAAAGATGCGCCAGCAGCTGGTGGGCGGGGACCTGCGCACCGCCATCAGCGGTGGTGGCGCCCTGGCTCCGCACGTGGATGGCTTCTTCGAGGCGATCGGCATCGAGCTGCTGGTGGGCTACGGCCTCACCGAGACCAGTCCGGTGCTCACGTGCCGCCGCCCCTGGGCCAACCGCCGGGGCAGCGCCGGTCAGCCCCTGCCCGACACCGCAATCCGGATCGTGGATCCCGAGACGCGCCAGCCCCTGGCGATCGGCGAACGGGGACTGGTGCTGGCCCGGGGGCCCCAGGTGATGGCGGGGTACTGGGGCAAACCGGACGCCACCGCCAAGGTGCTGGACGGCGAGGGGTGGTTCGACACCGGCGATCTGGGCCTGCTGCTGGCCGATGGGTCCCTGGTGCTCACCGGCCGCGCCAAGGACACGATCGTGCTCAGCAATGGGGAGAACATCGAGCCCGGTCCCCTGGAGGAGGCCCTGGTGGCCAGTCCGCTGATGGAACAGGTGATGCTGGTGGGCCAGGACCGCAAACAGCTCGGGGCCCTGATCGTTCCGCGTGTCGAGGCGTTGGAGGCCTTTGCCGCTGCCGCTGGCTTGCCCACTCCCCAGGCTGCTGGGGCGGGCTGGCGGGCGGAACCGCCCCTGCTGCGCGCCCTCAGCCGCGAATGCAACCGTCTCCTGGCCGAGCGTCCCGGCTCCAGGCCCGACGAGCGGCTGGGGGGCGTGGCCCTGGTGGAGCCCTTCAGCCTCGAGAACGGCCTGCTCACCCAGACCCTGAAGCAGCGCCGTGACCGGATCGCCGCCCGCGATGCCCAGGTGATCGCCGCCCTTTACGCCTGAGCAGCCAGCTCCACAAAGAAGCTTCGGTACTCGGCCGGCCCCCCGGGAAACAGCACATCCAGCTGCAGGGGGTCATCGGGGTCGCTCAGGCCCGCCAGATCGCCCGAGGCCATCGAGGGGCGCTGCACCTCCCCGCCGCTGCTGTCGACCAGCACCACCCGGTTGGGGCGATCGAAATGCCGCCCCAGCTCCTGCACCAGGGTGAGGAATCCCCGGTCGCTGCCCCCGCGCTCCCACTGCCCTGGCGCTGCTCCCGGCTGGGAGGTGATCGTGTCGCCGATGCCCACCACCCGCGGCATCAGGGCGGGGGGGATGTGCGCCTCGGCCAGGGCCAGCAAGGCGGCGTGGCTGCGGGGTGCCGTGCGCACGTTGAAATCGGCCCCCAGGGGGTGATGGCCGTGGTGGCGCGCGATGTGCTCGTTGATCAGCACCAGCAGCCCGGCTTCCTTCACCGCCCCCTGCAGCAGGCACTGCACGTCGGTGGTGCCGATGCCGGCCGGTGAGGCCAGCAACAGCTCCTCCTCGCCTGTCGGTCCGATCACGCTGGGGGCCAGGTGCAGTCTGAAATTCCCTGCCAGGTCTGAGTCGGTGGCTGCGGCCAGCAGCTCCTGCATCAGGGCGAGGCCCCCTTCCTGCAGTGCTGCCGCCAACGGGCGCCCGTTGCGGTCATGGGGGGCGCTGCAGGCGAACAGGCCGTGCAGGTTCAGGGTGGGCGAGAGCGGGTTGTCCTGAACGGCCAGATGCACCTGGTGCTCCAGGGCCTCTCCGTTCAGCCAGGGCAGGATCCCGGGCAGCCAGGCCCTGAGGGCCTCCCGCATCTGGGCGGGGAGCGCCGCCAGGAACGCCAGTTCCGCCTCCTGCACCCCCGGCGTGGTGATCGTGCCGAAACGGTCCTGGAGCTGCACCCCGCCTGCGGCCAGGCCAGGGAGATAGAGCCCATCACGGGCGGGATCGTGGTCCGGCCCGAGGGCTCGCTCCACCAGCGGATTCACCCCACGCCGGCTTCCGTGCTCCCCGTTCGTGAGCACGCAGAAGCAGCCGTCGAGCTGACGGGCGGCCAGCACGTAGCGCGCCTCCAGGCGCCGCTGAAGCGGATCGAGCACCAGATCCATGCAGACGCCGTCGAGGTCCTGCACCAGCAGCAGCCCTGCAGGGGAGGCCAGATCAGGCCGCAGCGCATCCCAGAGCTCCCGGGGAGACTGCAGTCGCCGGGACTGCGGGTGGGAGCCCGGGGTGGCGGCCATCGGCTGGCGTCGGCTCGGTCCACCCTGCCAGCGCTGCCGCCTGCCGGGTGGCGGGTGCTGTCAGCTGGGGCTGCGTGCTGCGGTCTGAGGTGTGGTTGACCGCTGGCCAGCCGACTGACACGCTGAGCGCTGCTCTGCAGGATCCATGGCCGACGGCACCCTCTCCATCAAGCGCACGATCACGGTGCGGGCGGTGGTCACTCCGCGTTGGAAGGAGGATGCCGAGCGCGAGCTGAGCAATGCCGTCAGCAATACCGATGCCCAGCTGGCCCAGCTGGAGCAGGAGGGGCAGCAGCTGATCGACGAGATCCGGCGCCAGAGCGCCAACCCCCTCGATCCGCGGGTGCAGGATCAGGTGGGTTCAGTGCAGCAGCAGGTCGCCGCCAAGCGGGCGGAGCTGGAGGAGCAGAAGCGCCAGATCCTGGAGCAGCAGCGCCAGGTGCGTGACCTGGAGATGGAGCAGATCGTGGAGCAGGGGCAGCTCGAGAGCACGGTGGAGGTGCGCGTCGGCGACAACCTGGTGGAGAAGCTTCAGGCTGCCGTGCTGGTGCGCGATGGGGTGGTGGAGGCGATTGAGGGCGCCCTCTGAGGTTCGCCTGGGGGGCAGCCCCCAGCAGCGCGACTCGTAAAATCCCGCCACCCTGCTCTCCCTCTGGAAGGTGGGGGATGCGGCCACCGGCTACTTCATGCAGCGCTACTACGAGCGTCTGCGGGAGGGGCTGGCACCGATGGAGGCGCTGGTGGCGGTGCAGGAGGAATTCCGCACCGATCCCCCCTACCGCGACTGGCGCTCCCCCAGCGCCTGGGCCGCCTGGCAGCTCACCGGCTGGGATCCTCCTGGGGCCGGCAGGCCAGCAGCAGCAGCGCCGCACTCACCAGCAGCACCAGGGTGGAGAGCACCTGGATCTGGGGAGAGATCTCCCGCTGGAACGCTCCGGCCAGGTAGAGGGGCAGGGTCACTGTTTCGCCGGCCGTGAAGCTGCTGATCACGTAGTCGTCGAAGGAGAGGGAGAAGCAGAGCAGGACGGCGGCGAACAGGCCCGGCGCCAGCAGAGGCAGGGTGACCCGCCGGAAGGCCTCCAGCGGCGGGGCGCCCAGGTCCTGGGCCGCCAGCTCGAGGGTGGGATCGAAGCCCGCCAGCCGTGCCTTGAGGGTGAGGGCGGCATAGCTGAGGCAGAAGAGGCTGTGGGAGAGCAGCAGCGTGAGCGGCCCCCGCGGCAGGTTCAGCCCCACGAAGAGGTTCAGCAGGGCGGCGGCCAGCACGATCTCGGGGTTGGTGAGCGGCAGCGCCAGCAGCAGCTCGATGCCGCGGCGGCCGCGCACCCGGGCGCGGGCCAGGGCCAGGGCCATCAGGCCCCCCAGCAGCACCGCTAGCAGGGCCGCCGCCAGGGCCAGGGCCAGGCTGGTGAGGAAGGCCTGGGTGAGGGCTGCGTCGCGGAGGGGATGGCGCCAGTTCTCGAGGGTGAAGCCCTGCCAGAGCAGGTTGAAGCGGCCGCGGGGGGCGTTGAAGCTGAACAGCACCATCACCGCGATCGGTGCGTACAGCAGCCCGTACACCAGGGCGCTCCCGAGGGCGAGCATGAGGCTCCCGAGGCGGCTCATGGCAGGGGCAGCTCCTCGAGCCCGCGGCCCCGCAACTGCAGCACCACCGCCAGGCTGATCAGCGCCATCAGCACCAGGGTGAGCGCGGCGGCCCGGGGCGCCTGCAGCTGCACCAGCAGCAGGTTCTCGATCGTGTTGGCGATCATCCGCTGGTTCGGTCCGCCGAGGAACTGGGGATTCACCACGTCGCCGGCGGCGGGGATCAGGCTGAGCAGCAGGCCCGCCACCAGCCCCGGCCGCGACAGGGGCCACACCACCTGGGTGAAGCAGCGCAGCGGGCCGGCGTGCAGGTCGGCGGCGGCCTCCAGCAGGCGTTTGTCGATGCGCTGCAACGCCACCACCAGGGGCAGCAGCAGAAAGGGCAGCAGGTTGGTGGTGAGCCCCAGGATCACCGAGGCCGGGGTGTTCAGCAGCCGGCCGTCCTGCAGCACGCCCAGGGTGGTGAGCAGGCCGCTGAGCCCCAGGCGGTGCACCAGGGCCAGCACCGGTCCGCTGTCGCCCAGCAGGCTGGTCCAGGAGATCGCCCGCACCAGATAGGAGCTGAGGGAGGGCAGCACCACCAGCCCGATCAGCAGGGGCTGCCAGCGGCCTCCGCGGAAGCGTATCGCCAGTGCGAGCGGGTAGGCGAGCACCAGCCCGATGCCCGTGGCGAGCAGGGCGTAGCCGAAGGAACGCAGCAGGATGGGGCCATGGCTCTGCAGCACCTCCCGGTAGTTGCTCCAGTGGAAGGTGAACACCGTCTCCAGCCCGAAGCGGCTCACCGGCTCCGAGAGCGAGAGGGGCACCAGAGCCAGCAGGGGCAGCCCATAGAGCCCGATCAGCCAGAGGAGCCCCGGGGCCAGCAGGGCCCACGGCCACCAGCGGCGCCAGGGCTGCCGCCGCGCTCGCCGCACCGGGGCCGACCCCTCAGCCTTCGGTGATCTCGGCAAAACGCGCCTCCCAGCGTTCCTCCTCCTTGGCGCTGAGGGGCCCGAAGCTGTGCAGCCGCTTCTGCATCGCCGCGTCCGGGAACATCAGCGGGTTCTCTGCCAGGGCCTGGGTGGCCGGATCCTTCGCCAGGATCTGCTGCACCCCCTCCACCGGGGAGATGTACTGCACGGCAGCGGCGATCCGGGCCGCCTCGGCGGGCTCATACACCCAGTTCATCCAGGTGGCCGCCGCTGCGCGGTTAGGGGCCCCCTTGGGCATGAGCATCACGTCGGCCCAGAGCACCCCGCCGGTTTCGGGCACGAGGAAGCGCAGATCCGGCTGCTCCAGCGCCAGCTGCGCCACATCCCCCGACCAGCCGATGCAGGCGGCCAGGTTTCCGGCCAGCAGATCGTTCTGGTAGTCGTTGCCGGTGAAGCGGCGGATCTGGCCATCGCGGCGGGCCTTCTCGAGCTGCGCGAAGGAGGGCTGGGCCGCCTCCCAGGTGGGCTTGGTGATGTCCTTGCCGTCGGCGAGCATCAGAAGGCCCATGGTGTCGCGCATCTCCAGCAATGCAGACACCTTCCCCTTCAAGGCCGGATCGAAGAGGTCGTTGACGCTGGTGAGCTCCCGGCCGGTGGCCTTGATGTTGTAAGCGATGCCGGCGATGCCCGATTGCCACGGCAGGGTGAAGCGCCCCTGCGGATCCCAGGAGGGGTTGCGCAGCGTGGGGATGAGGTTGCGGGCGTTGGGCACCTCCGCCAGGGGGAGCGGCTCCACCCAGCCGAGCTGGATCAGCCGCTCGGCCATCCAGCCGGTGAGCACCACCAGGTCTTGGCTGAGGGGCCGGCCGGCGGCCAGCTGGGGCTGGATGCGGGCGAAGAACTGCCGCACATCGTTCACATCCTCCAGGTAGCGGAGGTTGATGCCGGTTTCCTTCTGGAAGCGGGCCACGCTGCCGGGCGCGCCGGGGGCATCGGCATCGATGTAGAGGGGAAAGGTGGAGAGCACCAGCTCCTTCCCGCCGCCACCGCCACCTCCACCTCCACCGCTGGCGCCACCGCCATCGCCCTGGCCGCAGGCCTGCAGCAGCGCCGGCGTGAGCGCCGCGCCGGCCGCCGTGAGTCCGAGCCGGCGCAGGAAGGCCCGGCGACCGCGGGGCTGGGGGGAGCGGGAATGCATCAGAGCGTGGGCTCCTCCAGGGCGTGGCTGTGGGCGGGGTTCCAGCGGCACCAGAGCTCCGATCCCACGCGCAGATTGTTGGGCAGATTGGCGCTGGTGTCGATGGCGATCAGGGGTCGATCACAGCGGCTGCGCAGGCGCACCTCCACGGTGGCGCCCTGGAACACCAGCTCCTCCACCCGCGCCTGCAGCCCCCGCTCACCTTCGCCCGGCGGCTCGGGCCCCAGCCGCAGCCGCTCCGGCCGCAGCAGCCGCTGCCCGGCGCCGGAGGGCTCCGGCAGCAGGTTGGCGGAGCCCAGGAAGGTGGCCACCACGGCGCTGCGGGGCTGCTCGTAGAGCTGCCGGGGCGTGCCCACCTGCTCGAGGCGGCCGCGGTTCAGCACCGCCAGCCGGTCGCTGAGGCTGAGGGCCTCCTCGCGGTCGTGGGTGACGAGCACGAAGGTGATGCCCACCTCCCGCTGGATGGCCTGCAGCTCCCGCCGCATCGTGCGCCGCAGATCCGGATCGAGGGCGGCGAGCGGTTCATCGAGCAGCACCGCCGCCGGGGCGTTCACCAGCGCCCGCGCCAGGGCCACCCGCTGCTGCTGCCCCCCCGAGAGCTGGTGGGGGCGGCGGCGCGCCAGCTCCGGGAGCCGCACCACCTCCAGGGCTTCCCCCACCCGCCGGCGCAGCTCGGCGTCCGCCATCCGCCGGGAGCGGGGCCCGAAGGCCACGTTGTCCCACACGCTGAGGTGGGGGAAGAGGGCGTAGTTCTGGAACACCAGGTTCACCGGCCGCCGGTGCGGCGGCGCCTCGGTGAGGTCGCGGCCCTGCAGCAGGATCCGCCCGCTCTGGGGGCGATCGAAGCCGGCGATCAGCCGCAGGGTGGTGGTTTTGCCGCAGCCGGAGGGGCCCAGCAGGGAAAAGAACTCCCCCGCCCCGATCGAGAGGGTCAGGGGCTCCAGGGCGGTGAGGCTGCCGTAGCGGCGGCTCACCTCCTGCAGGGCGATCACATCCATGGGGCCCTGTTTAGCAATACTTGCCGGGGGACGAGGGTCCAGGTGGAACTTGCCAGGATCCGCTGGAACGGCTGCAGGTCTGGAGCGCATGGAAGCCGATGTGGCGGTGGTGGGCGCCGGCCTCTCCGGCCTGGTGTGTGCCCGGGAACTGATCCGCCGGGGGCTGCGGGTGCAGGTGCTGGAGGCCCGCGAGCGCTGGGGCGGGCGGATGCACGGCCACCGCACCGCCTGCGGCCTCACCGTGGACCTGGGGGGCCAGTGGGTGGGCGCCACCCACCACCGCCTGCGGGCGCTGCTGTCTTGCTTGCTGAGGACGAACTGACCACCCGCCTGACCCTGTTGGCACTGGAGGCGGTTGGTGACCCTCAGGTGACCTCAGGGGTGCTGAACCTCCTGGAAGACCTGTCGCCACTGGTGGAGATGTGCGAAGAGGCGGTGGGTCTGACGGTTCCTTGTGGGTCGTAGGAGGTAGTGGCGCAACCATTGCGCTTCTAACACCCTTTGTCGCTGCGATTGGAGTTGTTGACTTCCTTAGATTGCTCTTGGCGATTTCTCCACTGCCTTCTTTCTTCTTGCCCGAGCACGACAGTTTCCATCGTCACCCACGACCCAAATGCCAGGGCAATCATCCCCGTGCTGCCCTTCACCGCCCCTATGAGCATCAGTAGAACTGCCGTGGCAACCCCAGCAATCTGAATTGGACTGCTCATCTGAATCGCCTCAATCCTTGAGTTCTTATGAGCTCTTTGAATTCTGGCGAATCTCCTCGTTGCCTGTCGCTTTATGGAGAAAACGCATATCCCAGTTTCTTGCCTAGTCGTCTTCTTCCCCTGCTGCGGCACTATGCCTTTTACCTTTTGCCTTCCTTGTCCCCTCTCCAAATCTTCTCCAGCGACCTCCTGAACTCCCTCTCACTCAGCGGTCTTGCCAGATCTCGCTTCCTGAGAGTGCTGCCGATCCACCACACCTGAAGACCTCCAAAGGCAAGAGCGACCAGACCCAGTTGGAGGTATCCCCAGTTCAGGTGCTCCATCACGCTGCCTGCTGCGCTTTCTGACACCGCTTGGACTGCTGGTGTTGCTTGAACGCCCACTGGGTTCCCTTGATGACCTGTCCGCAGTGCTCGCAGGTCGTTGAGGGTGCTCTGCGAATCCAGTTCTCAGGGCGCTCCCCGACTAGTTCCCGCCTTGACGGATCAATGCCTCTTCCCTGCTGGTATCTGGACAGGGCAGGAGCGGTGGTGACGAACCCTGTCTCCAGACAGCGGAACAGGAGGGTCTGACCCCGCAGGTTCTGGGTGTTGTAGGCGGCGTGAGTCATCTCATCTTGCTCGACCCTGCCCATAGTGGCAACCCTCAGGGTGGAACGCTACAGGCAGCGTTGCTTGACCCTCTTGACCGATGCGAATAATACAGGTGTATTAGCGCTTTTCCTGTGACATCTGCCCGCCCCTCCTCCTCTGCTGCCCTCTCCCCTGAAGAGTGGGACTACTTGGAGTGGGATGTCCTCAAACCCTCCCGCTCCAGTGCCGTCTGTATCACCTGTCAGCACTTCCGCTATGAGGTCGGCAGGCACTGCGTCACCTTGCTGACCTGTCCGATTCATCAGGGTCTAATTCCCCAGGGAGAGCACCTGACCAAGCGGTGCTCACAGTGGGTGGGGCGGAAGGAGTTGGCGGTTGGGTGGTGTCCTGAGGGTGGGTGAGGTGGTTTCGTCCTTCTGGTGGCGGTCCTCAATCGACCGACTCTCCCCGTGGTGACTGGGGTTCTGGCGGGTATCACGCCGTCATAAAATCCCCCGAACACCCGACCCCGACCTGCCTCCAGCACTTGGAGAAAAGTTGGAACAACGGTTGGAACACCCCTCCAAAACGCCGACGGGCACTGGTCTATGGCAACCCACGAAATCTTCATGCCCGCCCTCTCCTCCACCATGACGGAGGGCAAGATCGTGGAGTGGCTCAAGAAGCCGGGCGACCGTGTCGAGCGTGGTGAGTCGGTGCTGGTGGTGGAGAGCGACAAGGCCGACATGGACGTGGAGGCCTTCCAGGAGGGCTTCCTGGCTGCCGTGCTGATGCCTGCCGGTGGTTCGGCGCCGGTCGGTGAAACCATCGGTCTGATCGTGGAGACCGAAGCCGAGATCGCTGAGGCGGCCGCCAAGGCTCCGGCTGCGCCCGCCGCTGCTGCTGCTCCGGCCGCAGCTCCCGCGCCTGCAGCCGCACCCCCTGCTCCGGTCGCTGCTGCTGCCCCTGCCCCTGCAGCGCCGGCCCCTGCCCCGGCTCCCGTGGCCGCTCCCGCCCCAGTGGCGGTGAGCGCCCCGGCCTCCACCGCCAGCGGCCGGGTGGTGGCCTCGCCCCGCGCCAAGAAGTTGGCCAGCCAGTTGGGGGTGGATCTGGGTGCCCTGCGCGGCAGCGGACCCCATGGCCGCATCCAGGCCGACGATGTGCTGGCCGCCACTGGTCAGCCGATTTCCGTGCCCCGGGTGGCTGAGGGCAGTGGCCCGGCCGCGAGTGCGGCCGTGGGCCAGGGCAACGGCGCGCCGGCTCCGGCCCCTGCTCCCGCCGGTGACGCCTTCGGTCGCCCCGGCGACACGGTGGCCTTCAACACCCTGCAGAACGCGGTGAACCGCAACATGCTCGCCAGCCTGGAGGTGCCCTGCTTCCGGGTGGGCTACACGATCACCACCACCAGGCTCGACGCCTTCTACAAGCAGGTGAAGGGCAAGGGCGTCACCATGACGGCCCTGCTGGCCAAGGCCGTGGCCGTGACCCTGGCCCGCCATCCCCAGGTGAATGCCGCCACCAGCGCCGATGGCAGCGCCATGGCCTATCCCGCCGCGGTGAACGTGGCCGTGGCAGTGGCGATGGAGGACGGCGGCCTGATCACGCCGGTGCTGGCCAGCGCTGACAAGACCGACATCTATTCGCTGGCGCGCAACTGGGCCGACCTGGTGGCCCGGGCCCGCAGCAAGCAGCTCAAGCCGGAGGAGTACAGCACCGGCACCTTCACCCTCTCCAACCTGGGCATGTTCGGGGTGGATCGCTTCGATGCGATCCTGCCGCCGGGCACCGGCGCCATCCTGGCGGTGGCGGCGTCGCGGCCCACGGTGGTGGCCGGCAAGGACGGCTCAATCCGGGTGGCCCACCAGATGCAGGTGAACCTCACCTGCGACCACCGCACCATCTATGGCGCCCACGCGGCGGGCTTCCTCAAGGACCTGGCCCAGCTGATCGAGACCAACCCTGAGAGCCTGGCGCTCTGATCGCCCCACCGCCGTGAACCAGCCAGCGGCTCCTGCCCTGTTCCGCTGGCTGTTCGGCCGGCCCCTGCCGAAGACCGCCGCCGCTAGCGAACGGCTGGCCAGCATGCAGGCCCTGCCGATCCTGGCTTCCGATGCCCTCTCCTCGGTGGCCTATGCCACCGAGGCCGCCCTGGGTGTGCTGGTGCTGGCCGGCAGCCAGGCCCTGCGGCTCTCGCTGCCGATCACCCTGGCGATCCTGGTGCTGATCGCGATCGTGGTGGCGTCTTATCGCCAGACGATCGAGGCCTACCCCCAGGGCGGCGGTTCCTACGTGGTGGCCCGGGAGAACCTGGGCACTGGCCCTTCCCTGTTGGCCGCCGCGGCCCTGCTGGTGGATTACACCCTCACGGCGGCGGTGAGCCTGATGGCCGGCACCCAGGCCCTCTCCTCGCTCTGGCCGGCTCTGCTGCCCTACGAGGTGCCCCTGGCGCTGCTGTTGCTGCTGCTGGTGGGCTGGGCCAACCTGCGCGGCCTGCGGGAGGCCGGCCAGGTCTTCACCATTCCCATTTAAGCCTTTGTGGCGATGGTGGCCCTGCTGGCCGTCTTCGGCCTGCAGAACCTGGTGGCGGCCCATGGCTTCACCCCCGATCCGCCGCCGCTGATCCGGGCCGTGGAGCCCCTGGGGTTGTTCCTGGTGCTGCGGGCCTTCAGTTCAGGCTGCTCGGCGATGACCGGCATCGAGGCGATCGCCAATGGCGTGTCGGTGTTCCGGGAGCCGGCGGCGCGCCGCGCCCGCGCCACGATGCTGGTGATGGGCCTGATGCTGGCCTCGATGTTCCTGGCCGTGAGTGGCCTGGCCTACCTCTATGGCGTGGCCCCGGATTCGGATCGCACCGTGCTGGCCCAGGTGGGCCTGCGCGTCTTCGGTGAGGGCAGCCTGCTGTTCTGGGCGCTGCAGATCACCACCCTGCTGATCCTCACCCTGGCCGCCAACACCGCCTTCGCAGGCTTCCCGCGGCTGGCGGCGATGCTGGCCCAGGATCGCTTCCTGCCGCGCCAGATGGGCTGGATCGGCGACCGGCTGGTGTTCCAGAACGGCATCGCCGTGCTGCTGGCGGCCACCGCCCTGATCATCCTGGTGTGCCGCGGTGACACCACCGTGGCGGTGAACCTCTACGCCCTCGGGGTGTTCATTGCCTTCACCCTCTCCCAGGCCGGGATGGTGGTGCGCTGGTGGCGCCAGCGCGGGGCTGGTTGGCTGGGGCGGCTGGCGATCAACGCCCTGGGGGCCTTCACCACCCTGGTGGTGCTGCTAGTGATCGTGGTGAGCAAGTTCGCCGAAGGCGCCTGGACTGTGGTGATCGCCATCCCCCTGCTGGTGTGGCTGCTCGCTAGCATCCACCGCCGCTATCGCCGGGTCTACGCCGCCATTGCCCTGCCGGCCGAGGCCCGCAGCCGTGTGGTGCTGCCGACCCGCCGCGATCCGGTGGGCAATCGCAGCATCGTCTGGATCGCCTCCCTCTCTCGCCCATCGCTCGAGGCCCTGCGCTATGCGGCCACGGTGTCGGATCAGGTGCTGGCGGTGTGGGTGCGCTCCGAAGAGGACGACACCGACCGCATTCGCCACGATTGGCAGCGGCTGGTGGGCGATGGGCCCGGCATCAGCCTGCAGATCCTGGAGAGCCCCTTTGCCTCGCTGATCGACCCCTTCGTGGCGTTTGTGGCGGCTCAGGAACAGGCCCATCCCGAGGTGAGCCACACGATCGTGATGCCGATGGCCATTCCGCGCTATCGCTTTGATTCCCTGCTGCTCAACCAGCGCGGGATCAACATGCATCGGGCCCTCGATGCCAGCGGCAATCGGGTGTTCACCCTCGTGCGCTATTACCTACCGGCCTGACCGCTGCCCCCTCGGCATGACCACTCCCGCTGATCAGCGGCTCTCGAGTTACGACTTCCACCTGCCCCAGGAACGCATCGCCCAGCGGCCGGTGGAGCCGCGCCATGCGGCCCGGTTGCTGGCGGTGGATCCGCTGGGGAGCGGAGCTGCTCCCCATGGGCGCCATCTCAGCGTGTGGGATCTGCAGCAGGAGCTCCGGCCGGGCGATCTGCTGGTGGTGAACGACACCCGGGTGTTGCGGGCGCGCCTGGAGGCGCGCCGGCCCACGGGTGGGGCCGTGGAAGTGCTGGTGCTCGAGCCCTGGCAACCGGTCAGCGCCGCCGCCGATCCCGCGGCAGTCGCGGCGGGAGCAGGACGCTGGCTCTGCCTGGCCAAGCCCGCCAAGAAGCTGCAGCCCGGTGACCGGATCGAGGTGGTGGCGGACGGCAAGCCCCCCCTGCCTGTGCAGGTGCTGGGCAGTGACCCCGAGACCGGAGGCCGCATCCTGCAGTTCCCCGCCGACTGCAGCGATGCCGCCGCCCTCGAGCCACTGCTGATCCAGTACGGGGCGATCCCCCTGCCGCCCTACATCCACGAGCACGACGATTCCGACAACGAGCGCTACCAGACCCGCTACGCCGCCCGCCCCGGTGCCGTGGCGGCCCCCACGGCCGGCCTGCACCTGAGCGATGCGCTGCTCGCCGCCATCCGTGAGCGGGGCGTGGAGCTGGCCACCACCACCCTGCACGTGGGTCTGGGCACGTTCCGGCCGGTGGAAACGGAAGACCTGCGCCACCTGGAGCTCCACAGCGAGTGGGTGGAGGTGACCCCGGCGCTGGTGGAGGCGGTGGCCGCCTGCCGGGCGCGGGGAGGCCGGGTGATCGCCATCGGCACCACCTCGGTGCGCAGCCTGGAGGCCGTGGCCCGGCTCCATGGCGGCGAGCTGCGGCCCCACACCGGCCCGGTGAATCTGGTGATCCAGCCCGGCTACCGCTTTGCCGTGGTGCAGGGCCTGCTCACCAATTTCCACCTGCCCAAGAGCTCCCTGCTACTGCTCGTGAGTGCCCTGATCGGCCGCGAGCGCCTGCTGGCTCTCTACGCCGAGGCGATCGAGCGCCAGTACCGCTTCTTCTCCTACGGCGATGCCATGTGGATCGCGCCGGAGGCGGTGCTTCCTTCAGCCGTTTCCCAGCCGACCCGCCCCTGAGCAGGGTTGGGGTCGCCATCAAAAAGCCCCCGGGTTCACCGGGGGCCCTGGGGAGACGAGCTCCCTGTCGGTTCACCGTTGCCGGGCCGGAATCAGGCGGCGGCCAGGTTGGCAGCCACGAAGTCCCAGTTCACCAGCTTCTCGAGGAAGGTGGTGATGTAGTCGGGTCGGCGGTTCTGGTAGTCGAGGTAGTAGGCGTGCTCCCACACGTCCATGGTGAGCAGAGCCTTCTGGCCGTGGGCCAGCGGGAGGTCGGCGTTACCGGTCTTGGTGACCTTGAGGGTGCCGCCATCGAGCACCAGCCAGGCCCAGCCGCTGCCGAACTGGGTGGCGCCGGCGGTCTTGAACTGCTCCACGAAGGCCTCGAAGCTGCCGAAGTCGGCATTGATCTTCTCGGCCAGGGCGCCGCTGGGCTGGCCGCCGCCACCGGGCTTCATGCACTGCCAGTAGAAGCTGTGGTTCCAGACCTGGGCGGCGTTGTTGAACACGCCCGCCTTGGTGGCGTCACCCGCCACGGCGGTGATGGTGTCTTCCAGGCTCTTGCCCTCCAGCTCGGTGCCGGCGACCAGGTTGTTCAGGTTGGTGACGTAGGCGTTGTGGTGCTTGCCGTGGTGGAACTCCAGCGTGCCGCGGGAGATATTGGGCTCGAGCGCGTCGAGGTCGTAGGGCAGCGCGGGCAGCGTGTGAGCCATGGGACGGGAACGGGTGCTTTTTGTTGCCGGCCGGGGTGCCCGTCGGCCGAGGCATCCTAACGATCGCTACAGGTTTCGAAATTCCGCCGTTGGTGGGGTTAACCGCCGCGGGACAGCTCCCGCGGCGAACCTGACCGATGGGTTCAGCCGCGGATCTCCAGCAGTTCCACCTCAAACACCAGGGTGGCGTTCGGGGGGATGACGCCACCGGCACCACGCTCGCCGTAGGCCAGGTCGGGGGGAATCACCAGCTTTCGCTTACCGCCCACCTGCATGCCAGCCACGCCCTCATCCCAGCCGCGGATCACGCGACCCGCACCGAGGGGGAACGAGAAGGGGCCGCGGCCGTAGCTGCTGTCGAACTCCTTGCCGTTCTCCAGGGTGCCGCGGTAGTTCACGATCACGGTCTGGCCGGAGCGGGCTTCGGGGCCGTCGCCGATCACCAGGTCGGTGATGCGCAGGCCGCTCTCGGTGACACGTTCCTTGGCAGCGCTCATCTCACCGCCAAGGGCACTGGCCTGGGCGAGGGTGTTATCCGGGTCGGGGGCCATGGCGAAGAGGGTGGGATTCGGATCTTCCGGATCCAGTTCGAAGGCACCGCGGCCGCTGTCGCGCACCAGGGCCTGCCGGTTGACGGGCTGGAACGGCTGGGAGAGTTCGGCGGCCACCGCCGCAGGGGCGGCCTCCACGCGGGTGGGATGCACCAGCTGACTCACCAGGGCGAGCAGCAGGCAGGCCACACAGACGGTGGCGCTGATCAGGATCTCGCGCATGCGCTTCCGGAAGACACCTGATTGTGACTCACCTCTCACCAACCTGGGATTCGCCGTCGGGCCGCTGAAGCTGGCGCAGGCTCTTCTCCAGGCGGTCGATCCGTCCCCGCAACTCGTCGAGTTCCCGCTGCTGGGGGACGCCCAGATCCTGCAGCAGCTGGTCGCGATTGCGCTCGAGCTGGCGGCTTGCCTGCTCCTCGAGGCCCGGAGTCTCTCCGCGCAATGCCCGCAGCACGTCCTCCACGAGGGCCGAGGCATGGCTCGGGTCAAGCT
Organism: Cyanobacteria bacterium M_surface_10_m2_119; assembly: GCA_016882525.1. Classification (GTDB taxonomy): domain Bacteria; phylum Cyanobacteriota; class Cyanobacteriia; order PCC-6307; family Cyanobiaceae; genus NIES-981. Next base: position 22,404 of record VGPU01000013.1, read on the forward strand.
TGCCGCTGCGTACCCATTCCTGGCTCACGTAGCGCAGGCGATCGGCCACCAGGGAGCCCGTGCCCAGGCCGCGCAGCAGCAATTGTTGAAGGGGATTGGAGGGGTCCATCGACGGGGCGAAGGGCTCTGCCATCACGATGGCGCTTTCTGGGCTCGATGGCCATGGGGCTGCCGCGCACGCATCGCCAGGGGCGGTTGGTTGCCGCCGCCGGCCCCTGGCTGACAGCCCTGGGGGCCGGGGGGCTGGCGGGACTGGCCCTGCCGCCACTGGGCGCCCCGCCGTTGGTCTGGCTGGCCCTCGCCATTCTCTGGACTCTGCTGGAGACGGCCATTCCCAGGCGGGCCGCGGCCTGCTGGGGGGGCGTGGCCGTGCTGCTGAGTCACCGCTGGCTGTTAGCCCTCCATCCCCTCGACTGGATCGGAGTGCCGGCCCCCCTCAGCCTGCCGATCTGCTGGCTGTTGCTGCTGCTCTGCGCCACCCTCGCTGGGCTGCTGCTGCTGGTCTGGGCGGATCTCGCCCTGCGGCTGGACCCCCGCAGGCCCGGTAGCGCCCTGGTGCTGGCGGCGGTCTGGGGCCTGGGTGAGGTGCTACTGGCCCAGGGGCCGCTGTTCTGGATTGGTCTGGGGGCCTCGGCCCTGCCCGGCGATCCCCCGTTGGCGGCCCTGGCCAGTGTGGGCGGGGCGGGGCTGGTGGCAGCGCTGCAGGTGTTGATCGGCTGGGGGATCTGGCGCCTGCTGTGTGTCCGTCCGCTCCGCTTCAGCCGGCGGCTGCTGCAGGTGGTGCTGGCCTGTCTGCTGCTGGTGGGGGTGCATGCCCTGGGGGGGGTGCAGCTGGCGGCCCTGGGGGCGCAGGCCGCGGCAGATGCTGGGGGCGTGGCCGAGCAGGTGCTGGTGGTGCAACCAGCCATTCCGACCCGGGAAAAGTTCCAGTGGCAGGCCCGCCGCCGTCTGCATCGGCAGCTCCAGACAGCGTTCCTGGAGGCGGAGGCGCAGGCTGCCGATCTGGTGGTGCTGCCTGAAGGGGCGCTTGGGGTGGATCCCGAACTGGCCGCCCCAGCGGCCGTGGAGCTGCTCAGCGGGGGATTCCGTTGGCAGGAGAGTGAGGGGGCGGAACCGGAGCAGCGCAGTGCTCTGCTGCGCTTCCCCCCCGGCGCCCAGCGCCACACCACGGCCCTCGACAAGGCCCGGCTCGTCCCTCTGGGGGAGTGGATTCCCATGGCCCAGCTGCTGCGCTGGAGCGGCCTGTCGGCGGTGGGGGGCGTGCAGCCGGGGCCACCGTCGCGACTGCTGGCCCGGCCCGCGGGGAATCTGGCGGCCGCGATCTGTTACGAGATCGCGGATGGACGCTCCCTGGCCCAGGCGGTCGCCCAGGGGGGCGGCTGGTTGCTGGCGAGTGCCAATCTCGATCCCTACCCCCTGGTGCTGCAGGACCAGTTCACGGCGCTGGCGCGTCTGCGTGCGATGGAGAGCGCTCGCTGGTTGCTGAGCGCGGCCAACACCGGCCCCAGCCTCCTGATCAGCCCCGCCGGGCAGATCGTTGAGCAGCTGGCGCCCGGGCGACCGGCCATGCAGTTGTTGCGGGTGCCCGTTCTGCATGGCCGCACGGCCTATGCCCGCTGGGGCGAAACCCCTGTGCTGCTGCTGCTGCTCCTCGGGTTGGGGTGGAGGTGGTGGGAGCGATCCCGTGAAAGTACCGAGGCATCCCCAGCCCGACTAGGGTGAATCACGGGACAGGCGCAACCCGATGCGGATCACGCAGTGCGACGACCAGTTTCTGCTGGCCCTCAATCGCCAGGAGGCTTCGCGCCTGATGGATGCCTGCGCGATGGTGGTGATCGCCTCCCAGACCGCCCCTGAGGCCCGGCTGCCTGCCGACATGGCGGCTGTGCTCTGTGAACTCTTCCAGGGGCTGAAGGCCCGTGCCGACCAGCCGCAACCACGGCCCAGGCGGCTGCAGGGACCATGAAAGTCACCCATCACGGCGACCAGCACCTGCTCTGCCTCTCCAGCGAAGAAGTGGGGTATCTCGTGGATCTCTGCCATGCAGGGGCCTTTTCCGACCATCTCCCCCGCTCGCGGGCCCGAAGGCGCCGGCTGGAGGCCTTCCTGGGGGATGTGCGGGCGACCCTGATGGCCACCGCCCAGCAGCCCCTGCGCCGGCCGGTGGTCAGGCCTCGGAACGGGTGAAGTTCAGAACCACACCAGGGGGTGAAGCACTCCCGGGGGCGAAGCGGCCGGACTGACTCCGGATTCACGCTTCAGATCCAGGCTCAGTGAAGGAGTGAATCCAGGACAGCCCACCCGGCTCCAGCCAGAGCTGAGGTGCCGATCACCCTCAGCACACTCCAGCGCAGGCGCAGCTGGGCGAACAGGGCCGCCCCCGCCACCACCGGAGTCCAGGGGGCGAAGCGGCCATCGGGCCAGAGCACCGGCGCCGCGAAGAACACCGCCAGGCTGGCGATCAGGCCCACAACCACGGCGGTGATCGCGCTCAGGGGTGCCCCGAAGCGCAGGTCGCCGCGGCTGGCTTCCACCAGCGGCGCCCCGGCCAGGATGAATCCGAACGACGGCAGAAAGGTGAACCAGACCGTCACCAACGTGGCGGCAATGGCCATGGCCCCAGGGGCGCCACCGGCGGCAAGGCCCTGGTTCCAGCCACCCATGAACCCCACGAAGGCCACCACCATGATCAAGGGCCCCGGAGTTGTCTCACCAAGGGCCAGCCCATCGAGCATCTGGCTGGGTGAGAGCCAGTTGAACTGCTCCACCGCTCCCTGGGCCACGTAGGGAAGCACCGCATATGCCCCACCGAAGCTGAGCAGTGCCACCCGTGTGAAGAAGCGGGCCATCAGCGCCAGGATTCCGTTCCACCCGCCAAGGCTCACCAGGGCAAGCAGGGGCACCAGCGTGGCCAGGGCCCAGGCCCCCAGCGTCATCACCAGGCGCCACGCGGAGAAACGGGCATGGTCGGGACTGCTGGAGTCGTCGTCGTGGAGGGCTCGAGCGTGAGCGTGATCAGGGCTTGTTGTTGCGGTGCGCTCGGGCTTGCTGTGGGCCACCAGCAGCCCGGGGCGCCAACGGGCGACGAGCAGGCCGATCACACCGGCGCCGATCACCAGAAGTGGATAGGGAATGTTGAACAAGGTGAGACCCAGAAAGCCGGACAACGCCAGCGCCCGGAGCAACGGGGTGCGCAATGTCCGGCTGCCGATCCGAAAGGCCGCCATCACCACAACCGCCAGCACCGCGGGTTTGAGCACGGCGAACACCGAGACCAGCAGCGGCAGCTGACCCCACAGGGCGTAGACGGACGACAGGCCCGTGAGCACGAACACCGAGGGCAACACAAACAGGCCGCCGGCGATCAGCCCGCCGGGCACCCCGTGCATCAGCCAGCCCAGATAGGTGGCGAGCTGCATGGCCTCGGGGCCGGGCAGAAGCATGCAGTAGTTGAGGGCATGCAGATAGCGCTGCTCTGAGATCCAGCGCCGCCGCTCCACCAGTTCCCGGTGCAGCAGGGAAATCTGGCCTGCAGGCCCTCCGAAACTCACCAGCCCGAGCTGCAGCCAGAAGCGGGAAGCCTCCCGCAAGGTGATGCTGCTGCTCATGGCGGGGGCAAGCCCGGGGCAAGGGTGTCCATCTGCATGCTGGATCTGTCAGGCGCGGGTCCCGGACCACTGGAGAGCCGGCGATCAGAAGGCGCTGTCAACCAGAAGGCGCAGTCAACGGTCGATCTCCGGATTCCTCTGCATGCTCTCCTGCGCGTTGCCAAAAAAAACCTCTTGCAGTGCAAGAGGTCTACGTGAATGGAGCCAAGGAGACTCGAACTCCTGACCCCCTGCATGCCATGCAGGTGCTCTACCAGCTGAGCTATGGCCCCGTTTGGTGCGCTCGGGTGACGAGAGCCTGGTGACTTCGTTCGGGGAGCCGGATGGAACCTGAAAAACAAGCTGTTTTCCGGGCATCCGGGTTCCGTGCCTGGCACTCCGAAAGTTTACACCGCAGCCTGTCCTCCTCTCACCTGCCGCCAGACGGCGACCAGCTGGCCCTGCACGGTGACCTGGTCAGCCGGCAGCACAATGGGTTCGTAGGCCGGGTTGGCGGCTTCCAGGGTGACGCGGTTGCCCGTGCGGAAGAAGTGCTTGAGGGTGGTGCCGCTACCGGGCACCAGCGCGCTCACGATCGTGCCGGGGCGCAGCCGGGAAGGGTTTGACACCGGTTCCATGAGCACCATGTCGCCATCAGCGATGTGGGCGTCCACCATCGAGTCCCCATGCACGGTGAGGGCAAACAGCCCCCGTCGCTCAAGCAGGGTGGAGAAGTCGAGGTGCTCCTGGACGTCATCGAAGGTCTCGACCAGGCCGCCGGCCGCCACCACGCCCAGGACGGGCACACCCGGATTCAGCTCCCCCAGAAGCTGAAGGGTGCGCGCCTGGCCCTCCTGCCAGGTGAGCCAGCCCTTTTGCTGCAGGTGCCGGAGCCGGCTCTGGATCGGGGCTGGCGAGCGCAGTCCCATCGCCTCCATCATCTGGCGGATGGAGGGGCTGTGGCGGTGTTCGCCGATGTAGGCGGTCAGCCAGTCGTAGAGCTCCTGCTGGGCGGGGGTGAGCTCGGCCTGCTTGGAGTGGGAGATGGGAGCCGGCAAGGAGGCCCTGCAACACTGATACAGATGTATCGCCTGGTGCGCTCTTTGTCCAGGGTTTCGGGCCTTCCGCCGGGATGGGGGACCGGGTTCAGGGTGTGGGAGGTGCGCATTCGGGGCTGAGCAGTGCCGCCAGCAGGGCCTGCTGGGCATGCAGGCGGTTCTCGGCCTGGTCGAAGACGCGGCTGCTGGACCCTTCAATGGCCCCGGCGCTGATCTCGAGCCCGCGGTAGGCCGGCAGGCAGTGCAGCACGATGGCCCGGCTGTCGGCCTCGGCGATCAACGCCTCATCCAGGCACCAGCCGGAGAAGGCACGCTCCCGTTCCGCCTTTTCGTCTTCCTGGCCCATGGATGCCCACACGTCGGTGTAGAGGGCATGGGCGCCGTGCACCGTGGCCACCGGTTCGTGCACCACCTCGACCGTGGCGCCGCTCGCTGCAGCGAGTTGCCGGGAGCGTTCCAGTACACCGGCATCGGGCTCGAAGCCCAGAGGGCAGCCGATACGCACGTTCACCCCCAGCAGGGCGCCACAGAGCATCAGGGAATGGGCCACATTGTTGCCGTCGCCCAGGTAGCTCAGGGTGAGGCCCTTCAGGGCATCCAGCTGAAGCCCGCCATCGCCGGTGCGACCGAAGCATTCGGCCAGGGTGAGGTAGTCGGCCAGGGCCTGGCAGGGATGCTCGAGGTCGGTGAGGGCATTGATCACAGGGATCGAGGCCCAGTGGGCGTACTCCTCCAGCTCGCTCTGGGCGAAGGTGCGGATCGCCAGGGCATCCACATAGCGGCTCAGCACCCGGGCGGTGTCGGCCACCGGTTCGCCGCGTCCCACCTGGGTCACCTGGGGATTGAGGTCGAGGGTCTGGCCGCCGAGGCGGGTCATCGCCACGGTGAAGCTCACCCGCGTGCGGGTGGAGGACTTCGAAAAGATCAGGCCGAGGGTCTTCCCCCCCAGGTGGATCTGTCGCCGGCCGCTCTTGAGATCGGCCGCCAGGAGCAGCAGGGCCCGGGTCTCGGCCGCCGAGAGATCTGCGGAGGAGAGCAGATCCCGTCCCCGCAGGCCCTCGAGGCCTTGCCTCGCTGCCTCGGCGACGCCGCTGGGGGGAGAGGGCTGGCTGGCCATCAGGGCCGTCTCAAAGAACCCTTATCGGGGATCGACCCCGGAGTCGTCAAGGGGCTTGGGGGCGCCCAGGACCAAGATCAAGCCGCCAGCTCGGCCTCGGCCGGGAGCACGCTCTCGGCCAGGAGGGTCCTGAGCTCGTCACCTTCGATCACCTCCTTGTCGAGGATCTCCTGGGAGATGCGCTCGAGCAGATCGCGGTTGTGGCGCAGGATTGACAGGGCGCGGTCGTGGGCCCGGTCCACCAGTCCCCTCACTTCCCGGTCGATGGCCTGGGCGGTGGCATCGCTGACGACGCGCCGTGGATTGTTGGCGCCACCCAGGAAGCGGCTGCCCCCTTGCTTGTCGTAGGCCAGGGGGCCGAGGGTCTCGCTCATGCCATAGGTGCCCACCATCTGCTCGGCGATGTCGGTGGCACGCTGCAGGTCGTTGGCCGCGCCCGTCGTCACCTCACCGAACACCACCTCCTCGGCGCTGCGGCCGCCCAGCAGGGTGGCGATCTGGCCTTCGAGATCCTCCTTGGAGTTCAGGAAGCGCTCCTCGGTGGGCAGTTGGAGGGTGTAGCCGAGGGCGCTCATGCCCCGCGGCACGATCGAGATCTTCGCCACCTTGCTGCCGCCGGGCATCAGGTGACCCACGATCGCGTGGCCGACCTCGTGATACGCCACCACCTTCTTCTCATCGGCCTGGAGCACCCGGCTCTTCTTCTCCAGGCCGGCCACCACCCGCTCGATGGCCTCGTTGAGGTCACCCTGCTCCACGGTGGTGCGCTTGGCCCGAGCGGCCAGCAGCGCCGCCTCGTTCACCAGGTTGGCCAGGTCGGCTCCGGCGAAGCCGGCGGTGGCCTGGGCGATGCGATCGAGATCCACCCCTTCGGCCAACTTCACCTTCTTGGCATAGATGTCGAGGATGGTGCGGCGTCCGGAGAGGTCAGGGCGGTCCACCAGCACCTGGCGATCGAAGCGCCCCGGACGCAGCAGGGCGGCATCGAGGGTTTCCGGCTGGTTGGTGGCGGCCAGCACGATCACCGGCTTGTCCTTGGCGGCAAAGCCGTCCATTTCGGTGAGCAGCTGGTTGAGGGTCTGCTCGCGCTCGTCATTGCCCCCGACCACGCCCATGGATCCTGCCCGGCTCTTGCCGATGGCATCGAGTTCGTCGATGAAGATGATGCAGGGTGCTTTTTTCTTGGCTTCCTCGAAGAGATCGCGCACGCGGGCCGCGCCGGCACCCACGAACAGCTCCACGAATTCGGAGCCGCTGATGATGAAGAACGGCACACCGGCTTCACCGGCCACGGCCTTGGAGAGCAGGGTCTTGCCGGTGCCCGGAGGGCCCACCAGCAGCACGCCCTTGGGAATGCGGGCGCCGATGGCGGCGTAGCGCTCCGGAGTTTTGAGGAAGTCGACGATCTCGGTGAGCTCGGCTTTCGCCTCATCCACGCCGGCCACATCGGCAAAGGTGACCCGGGATTCTTCATCGGGCACGTACACCTTGGCCTTGCTCTTGGTGAAGCTCAGGGCACCCTGGGCGCCGCCCATGCCGCTGCGGCGGGCGAAGAACTGCAGCACCAGGATGAAGATCAGCGGTGGTACCACCCAGCTGAGGATCGTGGTGAAGATGTTCGGTTTCTGGGGCGGGGCCGCGGCGAATTCCACCCCGTGCTGCTCCAGTCGCTGGGGCAGCTCCATGTCGAAGATCGGCGTGGTGGCCAGCACCGTGGGGGCGCCTTCGGCCGGCGCCTCCTTGAGCTCGTAGCGGATCTGATCGGAGGTGATGTAAGCCCGGCGCACGTTGTCGTCGTTCACCTGGTCGATGAACAGCGAATAGGGCACCCGCGGCACCTGGGTCGCCGGATTCGGCAGGAAATTGCTGAACAGCAGCAACACGCCAAAGCCGATCAGCAGCAGGTTGATCAGGCCGAAGCGCCGGCTGGGGCGGTTGTCGTCCTGGCGGATGGGCATGGCGCGCGGCCTGCAGATCGGCCCAGGCTAGGGGGGCCGGCCCCGGCCGAGATCCCAGGCCTGGGGGGGAAACCGAATCCCGCCGGGCCATCACACTGGAACGATGTGCGGCCGCTTCTCGCTCACCACCGCCATTGATCAGCTGTTGCCGCGGCTGCAGGGGCCGTTGCCGCCGCAGCTGGCGGAGCACTACGCGCCCCGCCCCCTGATCCGGCCCGGGGAACCGCTGCTCATTCAGCGACAGCAGCAGGGCCAGCTTGAGGTGGCCTTTGCCCTCTGGGGATTGCTGCCGGCCTGGGTGAAGGATCCGGCCGATCCGCGCCCGTCCGCCCAGCGGTCGCTGCAGCGCCCCATCAACGCCCGCAGTGAAACCGTGGCCGAGAAGGCCAGCTTCCGAGGCCCTTGGCGCCACCACCGCTGCCTGATCCCTGCCGATGCCTTCCACGAGAAGGGCCAGCGCATCGGCCGCGGCGATGGCGCACCGTTCTGGTTGGGGGGCCTGTGGGAGCGTTGGCTGGGCGCCGATGGCAGCCAGCTCGACACCTGTTGCATCCTCACCACCCGCCCCAATGCCCTGGTCGCGCCGATCCACACCCGCATGCCGGTGATGATTCCCGAGGGGCTCGAGCAGGCCTGGCTGGCGCCGGTGCACGGGGCCGAGCTGCGGGCCCTCGAGCCACTGATGGAGCCCTGGGATCCGACCGGCTGGCTGGCTGAACCCCTGGAGCCCTCCCGGCCCGCTACCCCTGGGATGGACCGCCTGCAACTGAGCCTCGATCTGCCATGACCGGATCGCCCCTGCCCCGCGAACGGGTCGCCGACTATCCCCGCCCGCCGGCCCTGGTGGCCAGCACGGAGCACGTGCTGGTGGAAGCCCTCGGTCAGCTGCTGGCCGAGACCCAGCAGTCCCTGCGGGTGCTGGAGACGTTCCATCCACCCACCTATTACCTGCCGCCCGAGGCCCTGCGGCGCGAGCTGCTGGAGCCGGTCGAGGGCCGCAGCTTCTGTGAGTGGAAGGGCATCGCCCGCTACTTCGATGTGGTGGTGGCGGCGGGCACGCCGGCGGAGCGGCGGCTGCGGCGGGCGGTGTGGAGCTACCCCAGCCCCACGCCGGCCTTTGCCGCGCTGGCGGGATGGTTCGCCCTCTACCCCGCCCTGATGGACGGCTGCTGGGTGGATGGCGAGCTGGTGGTGCCCCAGCCCGGCGGCTTCTACGGCGGCTGGATCACCGACCGGGTGCAGGGGCCCTTCAAGGGCGATCCCCTGCACCCGGAGTTGCGATGACCATGCGGGTGGGGAAGGGCATTGCCGCTCCGGCCTGCTCCACCACGGCGCCGATCAGCAGCAGCACCCGCTGGCGCAGGGCCCAGGCCTCCTGGATGTCGCCGCTGGCGGCATAGCAGAGCAGGCGCAGGTTGAGGCTGGACTCGGCGTAGTCCACGAAGTGCACCAGGTGGTCCTTGGCCAGGTCGACGCCCGGCACGCTCGCCAGCCGCTCCTGCAGCTGGCGGGTGATGGTCTCGATCCGGGGCAGGTCGTCGAAGCGGAGTCCGAATTCGATCCAGATGCGGCGGTTGTCGATCTGGGCCACGTTCTGCACGGCCTGGGTGGTGAACACCCCATTGGGCACGTAGATGCGCTGGCGATCGGGATCGCGCAGCTCGGTGTAGAACCAGCCCACCGCTTCCACCGTGCCCAGCAGATTGAGGCCGGGCAGGTTGATCGTGTCGCCCAGGGTGAAGGGGCGGTTGATGTAGAGACTCAGCCCACTGAGGCCGTTCTCCACGATCGTGCGTGCCCCGAAGCCCAGGGCTGCCGCGCCGAAGCCGCCGGCCGTGATCAGCACCCCTGCCGACACGCCGAGCAGATCCAGGGTCATCAGGCCGACCACCAGCAGGGCGGCGCTGGTGAGCAGCTTGTCGATCACGTCCAGCAGGTACAGCTGGTCCTTGGTGGCCAGTTGAGGCAGGAGCTGGGCGGCGTAGTGCTCGCTGCGCTGCTTGAGCTCGCCGCGCCAGCGCAGCAGGGTCCACACCAGCCCGGCGGTGAGCAGCAGATTGCGCAGCTCCAGCCCCGCCAGCCACCAGCCGATGCCGCTGATCAGCATCGCCAGGCTCAGGCTCAGCCGGCCGCTGTGCAGCAGGGCCCGCGCCAGCGACCCTGAGGGACAGCGGCGGCCCAGTTGATCCAGCACCAGCCAGGCCAGCAGGGCCAGCAGCACCCCGGCCAGGGGGATCTGCAGGTTGAGGGGCAGGGCGGCGGCAGCCATCGGCGAGCTAGGGGGGTGGGCAGGGCGCCGCATCCAGGCGCCAGAGCAGGTCGGGGCCGAGGGGGGTGACCGGCAGGCTGTGCCAGGGGGCCAGCTCCGCCATCGAGCCATAGCCCAGCTCGCCCACCGGGGTGCGGGCCGGCTGGCCCCCCAGCAGCTTCGGGGCGATCACGGCAGCCACCTGTTGCACGCAGCCCTCAGCCAGGGCGGCGGCCGCCAGCTCCGGACCGCATTCCCACAGCACCTGGTTGCAGCCGCGCTGGGCCAGCTCCTCCAGCAGCAACCGCGGACTGCAGGCCGGCAGCACCAGCCGCTCCACCCCCAGCTGGTCGAGCTGGAACCGCCTGCGGCAAGGCGCCCCGAAACTGTGGGCCACCAGGGTCGGCGCAACCTGCTGATCCCAGAGCCGGGCCTGGCGCGGCAGCTCCAGGCTCCGGCTGAGCACCACCCGCAGGGGTTCCCGCTCGCGGCGGCCGCGGCTGGTGAGCAGGGGATCGTCGGCGCGCACCGTGCCGCCTCCGACGATCACCGCATCGCATCGGGCCCGCAGGTCGTGAACCCAGGTGCGGGCCTCCGGCCCGCTGATCCACTGGCTGGCGCCATTGGAGAGGGCCGTGCGCCCATCGAGGCTCATCGCCCACTTGAGGATGCCCAGGGGACGTCCCGTGGTGATGCGGTGGCAGAAGGCGCGGTTGAGCGCGCGGGCCTCGGCTTCGGCGACACCCGTGATCACCTCGATGCCGGCAGCCCGGAGCTCGGCGATGCCCCCCCCGGCCACCCGGGGATTGGGATCGGCCATGGCCAGCACCACCCGGGCGATGCCCGCGGCGATCACGGCCTGGCTGCACGGGGGCGTGCGGCCGTGGTGGCAGCAGGGCTCCAGCGTCACCACCAGCGTGCCGCCCCGGGCCCGCTCCCCCGCCTGGGCCAGGGCTCCCACCTCGGCATGGGGATTGCCGGCCCGGGCGTGATAGCCCTCGCCCACCAGCCGGCCGCCGGCATCGAGCACCACCGCCCCCACCAGGGGGTTGGGGCTGGTGTGGCCGGTGCCCAGGGCCGCCAGCTGAAGCGCCCGCTGCATCCAGGGGCGCCAGGGGCAGGCGGTGGAGGAACCCATGGGCCGGTCTAGGTGGCGGTGGTGAGGCTGCGCCATTCGCCCACCACGAAGGGCGGCACGGGCAACTCCACGAACACGCCGGGCAATTCCAGGCGCAGGGGCCGGTTCTGCTGCAGATCGGCGATCAGGGGGGCCAGATCGAATTCGGCGGCCGCAGCGCGGCCGTCACCGGCGAGCTTGGGGTTGTCGAGGGTGATGTCGGCCAGTTGCCATTGCCGGCGACCGCTGCGCACCAGCAGTGCCGTGGGGTGATCCAGCCGCACCTTGCCCGGGTAGCCGACGATCCGCAGCTTCAGGGGGCCGCCCGGTCGACCTTCGCGGTAGGCCACCACCTGCCAGCTCTGGTAGTCGAGATCGCGCAGACTCTCCAGGCTGCGCACCACGGGGGTGCCGCTTTCGTCCGGATGGGCATGCACCTGGGCCTGGGCAGGCAGTGGCAACGCCACGATCCCGGCCAGACCAAGGGCCGCGGCCACCAGCAGGCTCAGGAGGGCGCCCGGGAGTCGTGCGATGGGTGAGGCGCTTGTCGTCATGGCTGTCGCTCGGCACCGGGAATCACCCGCCAGCCGGTGTGGGTGGCCCACAGGGCCCAGATCGCCATGGCCCGCAGGTAGTGACAGGCCCGGAAGGTGTTCACGGCGGTGATCGCCTCGGGGGTCCGGAACTGCAGGCCACCGCCGTACACCTGCTCCACCACGGCGCCGGTGATGGCGAAGGCGGTGGCGCTCTCCCCCATCAGCCGGTAAAAGGCGGCCAGGCCGAAGTTGATGCCGGTCCACACCTCCAGGGGGTGGGTGCCGTTGGGGTCGAGGGGGGTGCCGTCGCGGCGCAGGCCGTTGGCCACGCCAAGCTGACCGCCCTCAAAGCGCTCGAAGCAGGCCTCGCGGATGGCGCCCAGGGCGCTGCGGGCCCTCTCCTCGCTCACCACGGGAGGCAGCCCCAGAAGCCGGGCGTAGAAGTCGCCGCAGAGCTGGTCGGCCATCACCACCGGGGTGCCGCTTTCCGCGTCGATGGCGTAATACTCGCCGTTCCAGAGCAGGCGATCGAAATTGGCTCGGGATTGCTCCAGCCAGCCGCCGAATTCCCGCTGCTCGCTGGAGGTGTCGAGCCCCAGATCCAGCTGCAGCCGTTGGCCCATGGCCAGAGCCGCCTCCAGAGCCGCGATCCAGAGGGCGCCGCAGTAGGCGCTCACGCCCTTGAGCGGCCAGTCATCGAAGGTCTGGTCCGGCGCGCCCCCGTTGTCGGGCAGGCCGTCCCCATTGGCATCGAAGGTTTTGAGGTAGCGCAGGGCCTGCACCGCCGCCGGCCAGCAGTCGGCCAGGAAGCGCAGGTCTTCGCCGCTGGGAGCGAGCCTGAAGGTGCGCCACACCTGCAGCACGAAGTCGCTGGCCAGGTCCTTCCAGAGGTTGCAGTCCTGGTAGGCGGTGTAGTTGCTGGCATCCCAGGGGCGCTCGTTGGGGGCGCCCAGGTCGTGGGGGGTGGCGCCGGCCACCTTGCGGGCCGCCTCCACCCGCCCCTTGCCCTGGGTGAAATACCAGCCGATCGGCCGCGGCGTCGGGTCTGCGGCGGGAATGGCGCGGGCGAAGCTGCGCAGCACGCTCTTGTCGAGCTCCGGCCACAGCTGCAGCAGGGCGAAGGAGCCGTAGAGGCGCACATCGAGGCTCTCGTACCAGGCGTAGTCGAGGCACTCGAGCACGCCGAAGCGCCCCACCGGGTCGGCACCGCTGGTGGCGGTCCAGAGGGTGCCGCCGGAGGCCAGGTCGTAGAGCTCGTTGAACAGGGCCATGCGCAGGGGCTCGGGCAGATCGCTGCGCTCCAGCACTGGCCGCTGCCAGGCCTCGATCTGGGTGCGCCAGTCACGCCAGCCCGCCAACGCCTCGGCGGCGATGGCGGCAGCGCCGGTGCCCTCGGAACCAAAGAAGTCGGTGTAGCGGCGCAGGCAGCGGGTGCCCGTCGCGAAGGCCGTCACCGGCAGGTCCCAGCTGATCACCAGTGGAATCTCGATGCTCTCGCCCGGTTCCAGCCGGCACTTCACCGCCAGGGAGGCGCTGGCGGGATCGTTCGCACCGCTGCGGCGGTCGTTGTTGCTCTCGGGGATCGAGCCATCGGCCGCAAACGGCTCCCACAGCTCGGCGCCGTCGCTGGCGGGGTTCCAGCGGCTGCAGCGCTGGATCCTGAGGCCCGGATGGCGCTCGGCCAGGGTGGCATCCGTGGCGATGCACCACTGACCCTGCCCCTCCACCAGCGGCGCGCTGTGCTCACCTCCCAGCAGCACGCCGCACACGGGGCCGTCGCTGATCCAGCGGTTGCGCTGACCCTCGGTGCGGCCGATGGCGGGCACGTAATTGTGCTCGGGGCTGCCGTCGTCCCGGAAGTGCACCGAGGCGGAGGGGTCGGTGTTGGTGAACCAGCCGGTGGTGTTGCGCCAGCTCAGCAACAGCGACAGATCGAGGGGTGCTCGGGTGGGGTTGCGCAGCGTCCACACGAACACCGCCAGTGGATAGCTGCTGCGTCGGTAATCACCGGGCAGGATCGGGCTGAAGGCCTGGCAGCTCACCTCGGCGTCGAAGACGCCGCTGTAGTGGTTCCAGCTGAGGGGGTAACGGGCGGCATAGGTGCCCGTGCTCCGCTCGGGAGTGCTGGCGGGGTACCAGGTCCAGGCGCTCAGCGGCTCACCGGCGTCGGGCCGGGAGGCGTCGGCGCTGGGCTTCACCGCCAGGGCATGGGCGCGGCGCTGCTCGCCGCTGCCTTCAAACAGGGCGAACTGGCAGTCGGGCAGGGTGCCGAACCAGTGCTCCCCGCCATCGAGGTGCCAGAGGTTGAAGCTGCCGTCGGGGGCGCGGCCGATGCAGCCGGCGCCGAAGCCCCCGAGGGGCATGCCGTGGTTGGGGCCATCGTCGAGGTTGCTGGCGTAGCGCACCGTGTAGGGACGCTCCCAGCCCAGGCCGAAGGGGCGGCTCCAGCTCGCGGCCGGGGGCGGCCAGCCCTGGCGGCTGCTGCGGGAAGGGCCGGAACGGCTGCGGCGCAGCAGCGCTTTGAGGGCAGAGAGGCTGGGGCGCGCCATGGAGCAGCCGGAGGTGGGCCCAGCTTGTCAGAGCTGGTTCCGGGTGGCTCCGCCCTGGTGGCCCAGGGCGCCCGCCCCCAGCTCCTGGTCCACCAGGGCATCGAGGGTGGCTGGAGCGCACCAGCGCCTGGTAGTGCTGCACCAGGCGGCGGTTGCGCTCCAGCCACCCGGCGGGGTTCGCCTGGGCCGCCGCCAACGGTCCCCCCTCGTCGCCATCGAGCAGCTCCAGGCCGGGTTGGCGGGCGATCAGGGCCAGCAGCAGGTCGTGGATGCGTTTGCGGCGGGCGTCCGGGGAGGAGCTCACGGTGGGGCGGTGCGCTGGGGCGGATCCGGCCCAGCATCATGGCGGCACTGGAGGAGCGCCCTGTGGCCTGCCACGTGATCGGTTGCGATGCCGCCGGGCCGGCTGGCCTGGGGCCCTTCGTTCAGGAGCTGGTGCAGCAGGCCGAGCTGCTGGCCGCGCCGCGCCGGCTGTTGCCCCAGCTCGCCCACTGGTTGCCCGATCCAGCACCTCCCCTGCTCGCCTCCGACCAGCCGGAAGAGCTGCTGCAGGCGGTGGAGCAGGCCCTCGGGGCCGATCGGCGCGTGGTGGTGCTGGCCAGTGGCGACCCCCTCTGGTTTGGTATCGGCCGGTTGCTGCTGCAGCGCTTCGGCCCTGGCCCGCTGCACTTTCACCCTGCCCCCAGCTCCCTGCAGCTGGCCTTCGCCCGCATCGGCCGCCCTTGGCAGGACGCCAGCTGGGTGAGCCTGCATGGCCGGGAGCCCGAGCCGCTGGCCGCGGCCCTGCAGCAGCGGCCAGCCGCCCTGGCGGTGCTGACCGATCCCGGCCTCGGCTCCGCCGCGGCCGTGCGCCGGATCCTGGCGGCTTCGGGGCTGGAGGCCGCCTATGCCCTCTGGCTGTGCGAGCGTCTCGGCCACCCCGAGGAGCGGGTGCTGCGGCTGGCGCCCTCCGACCCCTTGCCGGTCGATCTCGATCCGCTGCATCTGGTGCTGCTGATCGCCGAGCCCCCGGCTGCCGTGGGGGATCCGCAGGGGCTGCCCCTGTTCGGGCTGGAGGACGGCCACTTCCTCCAGCATCCGGATCGACCGGGGCTGATGACCAAGCGGGAAGTGCGCATCCAGCTGCTCGCCGACCTGGATCTGCCTGACCAGGGGGTGCTCTGGGACATCGGGGCCGGTGTGGGCTCGGTGGGCCTGGAGGCTCTGCGGCTGCGCCCCCGGCTGGCGCTCTGGGCCCTGGAGGCCCGTGGCGGTTCGGCGGCCCTGATCGCCGCCAACGCCGAGCGCCTGGGGGTGCGGCCTGCGGCGATCCGCGAGGGTCGGGCTCCCCAGGATCTCGGCTGCTTTCCGGATCCGGACCGGGTGCTGATCGGCGGTGGCGGCCGCGAGCGCTCGGCCGTGCTGCAGGCCGTGCTGGAGCGCCTGCGGCCCGGAGGGGTGGTGGTGATTCCCCTGGCCACGCTGGAGGCCCTGGCGGAGCTGCGGCCCCTGCTGGCCGAGGCCGCCCTGGCCGTGCGGGTGACCCAGTTCCAGGCCTGGCGTGGAGCCCCCCTGGCCGAGGGCACCCGCCTGGCCCCCCTCAATCCGGTGCTGGTGCTCTCCGGTCGGCGTCGCTGAGCCCCGGCGTCCAGGGCTCGATCGCCACGCCGGTGCCCACGATGATCCCCAGGGCCTCGGCCTGGCCGGCGGCCAGTTCCAGCACCCCGTCGATGGGCTGATCCGGTCCGTAGCTGGGGCAGGGCAGCTGCATGCAGGGCTGGGCATGGCGCTCGATGGCGATCACCGTTCCCTCGCGGATGAAGAGCATGTCCAGGGGGGCGGGGGTGCGGTGCATCCAGAAGCGCGCCACCGCTGGAGGGGCGTAGGGGAACCACATCCCGCGCAGGGGGGGCAGGGGAGGGCGCAACTGCAGGCCCAGGGTCTGCTGCCGGAGGGTCGCCGCCACCTCCAGGGCGATGCAGGTCTGGGGCCTGAGGCACCAGCGGGCCGTGAGCGGCAGCAGCTGGGGTGGACCATCGGCCTCTCCCCTGGCCGGCAGGGGCAGGGGCATCAGCACCGTGGCTCCCACGGCCAGCAGGGCCCCCAGCTGCCGGTGTGCTGACCGCCTTGACCTCCGCATCGGTGTGCTCAAGCGGTGCGGATCAGCGATGCTGCCCCAGGGGCGGCATACGCTCGCTCAGGCAGTAGCCCCGGCCGCGGATCGTGTGGATCAGGCGCCGCTCGCCCCCCTCCTCCAGCTTCTGGCGCAGGTAGCGCACGTAGACCTCGATCACATTGCTGCTCGCACCACGATCGTCGTTCCACACCAGCCGCTGGATCTGCTCCCGGCTCACCACGGTGCCCTGCCGTTCCAGCAGCAGCAGCAGCAGCTGGTATTCGCGGGCAGTGAGGGCCACCGCCCGCTTGCCCCGTTTCACCTCATGGTTGCTGGGGTTGAGGCTGAGGTCGGCGACCTGGAGCAGGGGCGAGGGGGGCATGCGCCGCCGGCGCAGATCGAGCTGGAGACGCACCCGCATCAACAGGTCGCTGGGGCCCTGGCTGGAGAGCCAGAAATCATCGGCACCGGTGCTCAGGCAGTGCACCCGGCCCTCCAGGGTGTCGTCGCCCTCGTCCAGCAGGATCGGCACCGCCTCCAGCAGCTCGCGCAGGGCCGCGATGCGCTCGGCGGCATCCGCCGCCAGCACCACCAGGTCAATCCTGCTCTGGGGCTCCGGGGTGGCGGCGAGGCCCGCTTCCCCGCAGATCACCCCATAGCCCGAGGCCTCCAGGCGGGATGCCAGCGCTTCCGCGTCCGCTCCCAACAGCAGGAGCAGGGCCCCGCTCACGACACCACCCCGTTACCCGGTTTGGCCACGTGGGGCAGGCCCCAGCCCAGCTTGTTGCGCAGCACCTGGAAGAACTCGTGGTCGGCCAGGCGCACAAAGCGCACCGGTTCCTCGCTGCGCCGGATCAGCACCCGATCCTCCGGCCAGATGTAACAGCCGGCACTGCCGTCCACCACCATCATCAGCCGTTCGGGCGTGGCCGGAAACACCGTCACCGGCTCGCGATCGCTGAAGACCAGGGCCCGGGAGGCCAGGGAATGGGGGGCGATCGGGGTGAGCTGCAGCACCGGACAGTCGGGGGTGATCACCGGCCCGCCGGCGCTGAGGGCATAGGCCGTGGAGCCGGTGGGGGTGGAGAGAATCACCCCATCGGCGGCGATGTCCACCGGGGCGTGGCGGCCCACGGCGATCTCGAAATGGCACATCGAGGTGAGCGGCTCGCGGTGCAGGGCCATCTCGTTCAGGCAGAGCACCTCCCAGCGGCGCTGCTCGCCGCGCATCACGCTCACCACCAGCATGGTGCGCTCCTCGACGGTCCATTCCCCCGCACGCACCTGGCGCAGGGCCTGGTCGAGCTGCTGGAGGTAGGCCTCCGCCAGGAAGCCCAGATGGCCGGTGTTGATCGTGAGGATCGGCACGCCGATCGGTGCGGTCTGGCGGGCTGCCGAGAGCACCGTGCCATCGCCGCCCAGCACGATCGCCAGTTCCATCTCGGCATGGAAGGTCGCCGGCACGCAGGCGCTGTACCCCCGGGTGCGCAGGTGCTGGTCGGGGTTGGCAAAACCCACCATGCCGCCGGAACTGCTCACCCGCACCACGGCGTAACCCTCGCCCTCCAGTTCGCTCTGGATGCGATCGGCGGTGCTCACGGCCAGATCCTTGCCGTCGTTGACGATCAGTCCAACGCAGGGCACCGATCGGGCGGCGGGGTACAGGGGGAGTTTATGGGCGACCCTCAGAACTGCTCGAGGAAGCGCAGGTCGCTGGTGTAGAGCCGGCGGATGTCGTCGATGCCGTGGCGCACCATGCAGAAGCGCTCCACGCCCAGGCCGGCGGCAAAGCCGCTCCAGCGCTCGGGATCCAGGCCCATGCCCGTGAGCACCGCCGGATCCACCATGCCGCAGCCCATCACCTCCAGCCAGCGGCCGCGCCACTGCACGTCCACCTCGGCGCTGGGCTCGGTGAAGGGGAAGTAGCTGGCCCGGAAGCGCACCGGCAGATCACCGAAGAAGCGCTGCAGGAAGGTGGTCACCGTGCCGCGCAGATGGGTGAAGTCGAGTCCTTCATCGATCGCCAGCACCTCCACCTGGTGGAACACCGGCGAGTGGGTGGCATCCACCGCATCGCGGCGGTACACGCGGCCCGGCGCGATCACCCGCACCGGCGGCGGGTTGTTCTCCAGGTAGCGGATCTGCACCGGCGAGGTGTGGGTGCGCAGCAGCCGGCCATCGCCCAGATAGAAGGTGTCCTGCATGTCCCGGGCGGGATGGTGCTCCGGGATGTTCAGGG
Source organism: Cyanobacteria bacterium M_surface_10_m2_119 (assembly GCA_016882525.1). Lineage (GTDB taxonomy): Bacteria > Cyanobacteriota > Cyanobacteriia > PCC-6307 > Cyanobiaceae > NIES-981. The sequence goes on from VGPU01000013.1 coordinate 40,908, forward strand.
CGGTGAAGTTGTAGTAGTCGGTCTCGATCTCCGGCCCCTCGGAGACCCGATAGCCCAGGCCGGCGAAGATGTCGGTGATCTCCTCGATCGTGCTGATCAGTGGGTGGCGGTGGCCCGGCGGCACGTAGCGACAGGGGGCCGTCACATCCAGGGTCTCGCCGGCGATGCGCTCGGCCAGGGCGGCGGCCTTGACGGCGCTGAGCCGCTCCGCCAGCAGGCTGGTGAGCTGGTCTTTCAGCACGTTGGCTCGCTGGCCGATCACCGGTCGATCGGGGCCGGGCAGCTTGCCCATCGCCCCGAGCACCACCGAGAGCCGGCCCTTCTTGCCGAGCAGCCCCACCCGCAGCTCCTCGAGCGCGGCGGCCGTGCTCGCGGCGGCGATCTCGGCGGCGGCTTCGGCCTCCAGCTGCCCCAACTGGGCCGTGAGATCCTCAAGCGACACGGTGACGCTCACAACAAACCCGGGCTGGAAGGCACGGGGGAGACTGTACGGAGCAGCCCCGCGAGCCGATGGTGCACGAGCCGAGCCAGCCCCTGAAGATCCTGATCAGCAACGACGACGGTGTCTTCGCGGGCGGCATCCGCACCCTGGCCAATGCGGCCAATGCCCGGGGCCATCAGGTGACGGTGGTGTGTCCCGACCAGGAGCGCTCCGCCACCGGCCATGGCCTCACCCTGCAGACACCGATCCGGGCCGAGCGGGCCGATGAGCTCTTCGACGACGGCGTCACCGCCTGGGCCTGCAGCGGCACCCCCAGCGACTGCGTGAAGCTGGCCCTCTTCTCCCTGCTCGATGAGTGGCCCGACCTGGTGCTCTCCGGCATCAACCATGGCCCCAACCTGGGCACGGATGTGCTCTATTCCGGCACCGTGAGCGCGGCGATGGAGGGCACGATCGAGGGCCTGCCCGCCCTGGCGGTGAGCAGTGCCGACTTCCAGTGGCGTCACTTCGAGCCGGCGGCCCGGATCGCCCTCGATGTGGCGGAGGCGATGCTGACCGAAGGCTGGCCCGAGGCGATGCTGCTCAGCCTCAACGTGCCGCCCCTGCCTGCCGAGAGCATCGGCCCCCTGCGCTGGTGCCGCACGGCGGTGCGCCGCTACACCGAGCAGTTCGATCGCCGGGTCGATCCCCGCGGCCGCACCTACTACTGGCTGGCGGGTGAAGTGGCCAACGATCTGGAGGCCAAGGTGGCTGGGCCTGGCGACTGGCCCACGGATGTGGCCCATGTGCATGCCGGGGGCGTGTCCCTGACTCCCCTGCAGCCGGAGCTGTTCTGGAGGGGCGACACCCGCAGCCTGCCGGGCCTCAGCGGGCTGGCCGGTGAATCCGCTGGAGCAGCCAGAGGCTGAGGATCAGGCCGATCAGGTGGGCGAAGAGCACCTGGGTGTTGCCGAGCACCGAGAACATCTCGATCGACGTGATCGGCAGGCCCACCACCCGGCCCCCGGCCCCTGGAGTGGTCTGGATCTGGGCTCCGAAGAACCCGGGCACCTGTTGGGAGGCCTGCACGAACAGGCTGCCGGCCATGGCCTGATACCCCACCGCCGCCAGGGTGAGGCCGGCCAGGTCGGCCAGGAGCCCTCGCTTCACCAGCCGCGCCGTTTCCCCCTTGCTTGGGCGCACGGGACTGGCCAGGGCACGACCACAGCGCACCACCAGCCAGCTCTGCCAGATGCACCAGAGCAGCACCAGAAAGGCCAGGGTGGTCAAAGAGATGCCCGGGCCCAGACCCAGCGCCCGGGCGGAATTGGCCACCAGGCGGCCGCCGATGTTGTTGAAGAGCAGCACCCCCACCACCACGACGCCCAGCACCAGCTGAACCCAGAAGCGCACCCAGCCCACCCGGCGCAGGGCGGCGGAGATCCGTTGCAGGTCAAGCTGGTCGGCCATGGGGCGAGGTCCGCTGCCCCAAAGGTGCCATGGGAGGATCGATCTGGCGTGCCTTGGCTTCGGGAACTGTCGCGTTCGATTCCCCTGCTGGCTCCCGGTGATGCTCGGCGCCCCACCGCCATCGCCCTGGGCAGCTTTGATGGCCTGCACCAGGGCCACCGGCGGGTGATCGGGGCGGTGACCGCCCCGGGGATCGGTGTGCCGACGGTGGTGAGCTTCTGGCCCCACCCCCGCGAGGTGCTGCACGGGGAAACCCGTCTGCGCCTGGATCTGCCGGAGGAGAAGCTGGGCCTGCTCGGTCCCCTGGGGATCGAGCAGCTCGTGCTGGTGCCTTTTGATCGCGCCCTGGCCCGGCTTGAGCCCCAGGCCTTCGTGGAGCAGGTGCTGGTGGGTCAGCTCGATGCCCGGCGGGTGGCGGTGGGGGAGAACTTCCGCTTTGGCACCGGTCGGCAGGGGGATGCCGACGATCTGCGCCGACTCGGGGCGGCGCAGGGGGTGGAGGTGACCGTGGTGCCGATGCTCTGGGACGGCGCTGAGCGGGTGAGCAGCAGCCGCATCCGGCGGGCGCTGGCGGCCGGGGAACTCACGGAGGCCCGGCGGCTGCTGCAGCGCCCTTACCGCTTCAGCGGCCAGGTGGTGCAGGGGCGGGGTCTGGGTCGCCAGCTGGGCTGGCCCACGGCCAATCTCCAGGTGGATGGTCGCAAGTTCCTGCCTCAGGAGGGGGTCTACGCCGCCCTGGTGCAACTCCAGGTGGATCCGCGCTCCCCGGGCGGAGAAGGGCACGGCGGGGGTGACGGGCCCTGGATGGCCGCCGTGATGAACCTCGGTCCGCAGCCCACCGTGGATCCGGCAGCTCCCTCGGCGGTGGAGGTGCACCTGCTCGACCGGCACCTGGAGCTGGTGGGACGCGGGCTGCGGGTGGAACCCCTGGCCCTGTTGCGGCGCCAGCAGCGCTTTGATGGCCTGGAGTCTCTCCAGGCTCAGATCGGTCGGGACGCGGACCAGGCCCGGCGTCTAGCTGCCGGGGTAGGCGTGGGTGAGGCCCCAGCCGATGAAGGCGGCGATTCCGCCCAGCAGCAGAATTCCTGACACCAGCACGAGCATCGGGCTGTCGCTCCCGGCCTGTTCGATCTCGTTTGCCATCACACCGGTCTCCCGACTGCTGGGTGGGGCCCCAACCTAAGCAGGGATTGTCAGCGCGCCATGGTCAACGGGCCTACCGATAAAAGGCATCCCGAGAACGGGCAGCCCCAGCCCGCGCCGCCCGAGGGGCTGCCATCCGAGACCCTGCCGGCGGTGTTGCGGCTGCTCGATGCCAATCTCGACCGCGCCCGCGAGGGCCTGCGGGTGCTCGAGGACTGGGCTCGCTTCGGCCTGGGCCGTGCGGCGCTGGTGGAGCGCACCAAGGACATGCGCCAGCGTCTGGGGCGCTGCCACCGCGACCGCTACAAGCAGGCGCGCCATGCCGCCACCGATCCGGCCACCGGCCTGGGCCATCCCGCCCAGCAGCTCCGACTGCGGCCGGAGCAGGTGGTGGCCGCCAATGCGGCGCGGGTGCAGGAGGCCCTGCGCGTGCTGGAGGAATTCGGCCGCGGTGTCGACCCGGAGCTGGCGGCTGAGGCCGCCAGTCTGCGCTACGGCCTCTACGACCTGGAGCTGGAGCTGTTGGGCCTGCACGCCGGCGGGGGCGACTGGCGCCGGGAGCTGCTGCAGCGCTGCCACCTCTATCTCGTCACCGGTCCGGTGGCCGGCCTGGAGGAGCGGGTGGAGGCCGCCCTGGGGGCCGGGTTACGCCTGGTGCAATACCGGGCCAAGGAGGGCAGCACCACCGCCGCCGGCACCCCCCTCACCGACGCCGACCGGTTGGCTCAGGCCAGGGCGCTGCGCCAGCTCTGCAGCCGCCATGGGGCTCTCTTCCTGGTGAACGACCGCATTGATCTGGCCCTGGCGGTGGAGGCCGATGGGGTGCACCTTGGCCAGGGCGATCTGCCGCCGGCCGTGGCACGGCAGCTGCTCGGTCCGGATCGGCTGGTGGGGCGCAGCACCCATGCCCTTCCCCAGCTGCGCCAGGCCGTGGCCGATGGCTGTGACTACGTGGGGGTGGGGCCGGTGAACGCCACGCCCTCCAAGCCCGGACGGGAGCCCGTCGGCCTCGCCTACGTGCGCCAGGCCTGCGCCGAGCAGGCGCTTCCCTGCTTCGCCATCGGCGGCATCACCAGTGCCGCGGTGCCTGAGCTGCAGGACGCCGGGGCCAGCCGCGTGGCGGTGGTGCGGGCGATCACCGAGGCCGGGGATGCCGCTGTGGCCACCCGGGCCCTGCTGGAGGCGCTGGGGAGCGAACACTGAATCCGGGCCATGCAGGACTCCCCCGCCCTGGCACCGGGGCATGCCGGTGGGATGGCCGGCAGCATGGAGCCTGTTCACGCCAGCAGCCATGGCCTCTGATTCCGCCGGTGCCTCCCCCTCGTCGGGTCCGGCCGCACCGGGCGGGGCTTGGATCACCATCCAGGTGAACGGTGAACCGCGCCAGTGTGCGGCAGGCCTTGGGCTGGATGAGGTGCTCAGCTCCCTCGGCTATCGCCCCCAGCTGGTGGTGGTCGAATTCAACGGCGCGATCCTGCCCCGGCAGTGCTGGGCCGAACAGCAGGTGCAGGAATCCGACTGCCTGGAAGTGGTCACCATCGTGGGAGGGGGTTCTTAGATTCTATCTCAGTCCTCCCGCTGGGCTGCGGCGGTGCCGTCAGATTTCCTCGACGGCCCCCTGCACTGACGCCCGCCATCGCGCATGCCCCGTCTCCCCCATCTCGCTTCACGCCGCCAGGTGCTCTGGTGGCAGCGGCTTCTTCTGGGTCTGAGCGTCCCCGTGCTGGCCCTGGCCCTGCTGGTGTTCCATCCCGATCCCAGCTGGGCTGCCAGCGGTGGTCGCATCGGTGGCGGCAGCTTCCGTTCGGCTCCCTCCATGCCCCGCAGCTATGGCGGTGGTGGCTACAGGGGCGGGTATGGCGGCGGTTACAGCCGGGGCGGCTATGGGGGAGGCGGCATCGGCTTCCCCTTCCTGATTCCCTTCTTCGGCTTCGGCGGAGGTGGCCTGTTCGGCTTCCTCGTGCTCATGGCGGTGATCGGCCTGATCACCAATGCCCTGCGCGGCGTCGGCCCTGCCCTGGCGGGCGGCGATGGCGGCGGAGCGATCAGCCGGCCGGATGGGCCCGTGAGCCTGGTGCAGGTGCAGGTGGGCTTGCTGGCTTCCGCCCGGGCGCTGCAGCAGGACCTGCGCCGCCTGGCCGCCACCGCTGACACCTCCAGCAGCTCAGGTCTGATGACCGTGCTGCAGGAGACCACGCTGGCCCTGCTGCGACACCCCGATCTCTGGGTCTATGCCGGCCTCGACGTGGGCCAGGTGCCCTTCGCCAGCGCTGAGGCCACCTTCAACCGCCTCACGATGGCCGAGCGCAGCAAGCTCTCCCGCGAACTCACCACCAACGTGGCGGGTCGCCGCGACACGCCTGCCCAGAGCGAGGCGATCACGGCCGGAGACAGCGATGCCGCCAGCGACTTCATCGTTGTGACGGTGCTGGCCGCCACGCGCCAGCGCCTCACCCTCAAGGGAGCGGCAAGCGCCGAGCAGCTGCGCTCCAGCCTGCAGGCCCTCGGAGGCCTGGCTTCGGAGGATCTCCTGGCCCTCGAAGTGATCTGGCAACCCGATGGAGCCGGGGATGTGCTCAGCACCGAGGAGTTGCTGACGGCCTACCCCGATCTGCAGCACCTCTGAGCGCCAGCATGCGGATTGCGGCCATGGCGGCGCCGTAGCCGTTGTCGATGTTCACCACGCTCAACCCCGGCGCGCAGCTGGCCAGCATCCCCTGGAGGGCTGCCGCTCCGCCTGCGCTCACCCCATAGCCCACGCTCACCGGCACGCCGATCACCGGCTGGGGCATCAGCCCGGCGAGCACCGTGGGCAGGGCCCCTTCCATCCCGGCGCAGGCGATCAGCACATCCGCCTGCTCCAGGTTTGGCAGTTGCTGAAGCAGCCGGTGCAGCCCGGCGACACCCACATCCAGCACCAGCTCTGCGGCGATGCCGTGACAGGCCAGGGCCAGGCGTGCTTCGGCGGCCACCGGCAGGTCGCTGGTGCCGCCGCTCAACACAGCGACCCGACCACGGGTGGGATCGATGGCCGGCAGGGGGCCGGCGGTGAGGCAGCGGGCCTGCGCGTGCCAGTGGATGTCCATGGATCCAGCCAGGTCCTGCTGCACCGCCTCTGCTTTGTCCTCACTCACCCGGGTGGCCAGGGCCAGTTCGCCTGCTGCCTGGGTCTCCTCGAGGATCCGGGCGATCTGGGAAGCGCTCTTGTGTTCCCCCCAGATGGCTTCGATCATCCCCAGCCGCTGGCGGCGGCCGAGATCGAGCCGGTGGGCTGGTGCCTCGCTCATGGCAGCTCCCAGATCTGCTCCACCAGGGCCGGGGTCACCCAGAGGCTGGTGTGGTCCCGCGCCCAGCGCAGCTCGTCCTCGAGGGCGGCCTGCTCCGCGGTGCTCCAGCGACCGGCGGCCCTCAGCTGCTCGGGATAGCTGGTGAGAAAGTCCTGCAACCAGCGAGACTCTGGCTGGTCGGCTGGGGTGCAGGCCATCACGCTCCTGCTCTCCAGCAGGCGGAAGCCGCGGGCTTCAAGCAGGGCCGGCAGCCGCCCTGCCACATCCGGATCCCCGCCGTGCTCACGCCAGAGGGCAATGCAGCGCTGCACAAAGGTGGCCAGGGCCGGCCCTCGGGGATGGAGGGAGAAGGTGTCCCAGCGCACGTATTCATTCAGCACCAGCCGTCCGCCGGGACGCAGGGCCTGCACCAGCAGATCGAGCATCGGCTCCAGCCGGGGCAGGAACATCGCCAGCCAGCGGCACCAGGCCCCATCCCATGGCCCCGCCCCCAAGCCGCCCGCCAGGGGTTCCGCCAGGTTGTGTTCCAGAACGGTGAGCTGGTGGAGCTGGCGCCGCTGCTGCTCAGCGGCCAGGTGGGCGAGGAAGGCCCGGGCGCTGTCGATCGCCAGCACCCGGCCGGCAGGCCCCACCAGCTCGGCCAGCTCAAGGCTGGCCAGGCCTGGGCCGCAGCCCAGATCGAGCAGCCGTTGTCCCGCGGCGAAGCTGGCTCGCTGCCATCCGGCCTGCATCGCGGCCTGCCAGGTGTTGTGCTGGCGCTCCAGTCGGGCAAGCTCCTCGCCATGGCTTCCCAGCACGTAGGTGTGCCCATCCCTGGATGGGGTGCCGGGGCTGGTTGGCAGGGCTGAACGCTCCGTCATGCAGGGTCCAGCTCTCCTTCAAAGACCAGGGGGAAGGGATTGCCCTCTAGGCCGGTCGCGTGGCGCGCCAGATCCTCGAAGCGCCGCTGCACCGCCTCCACGACCTCGGCGGGGATGGCCTTCCAGTGCCGGCGATCGACCCAGCGGATCAGAACCGTGCCCTCCTCCCGGGCGGGGTCCCAGTACAGCTGCCGGTCGAGGAAGCCCTCCTGCTCTGCCAGCCAGGGCTCCCAGCTCTGCCGCTCCGCCTCCAGCCAGGCCTCCCGTGCGTCCGCTGGCACCCGCAGGCGCAGGTGTTCCACCACCACGCCGGCAGCAGCACGGCTGTCCGTGCGGCCGCCGGGATCGTCCGCCGCCTGGGCCGGTACTCCGTGGAGGGTGAGCAGCAGCACCAGAACCGTGGCCAGCAGGGCGGCCGGCACCCTAGGGAGCACATGGGGGCCTGGGCGGTTCATGGCCGTTGCAGCAGCGCGACGGCATGGCAGGAGATGCCCTCCTCACGCCCTTCAGCTCCCAGCCGTTCGTTGGTGGTCGCCTTGACACCCACCTGCTCTCCCTCCACCCCCAGGCGCGCTGCGATGGCGTCGCGCATGGCGGCGATGTGGGGTTTGAGTTTGGGGCGTTCGGCGATGACCACCGTGTCGATGTTCACCACCCGCCAGCCCCGCTCCTTCACCAGGCCCACCACCTGCTCGAGCAGCACCAGGCTGTCGGCCCCTTTCCACTGGGGATCGTCGGGGGGGAAGTGCTGGCCGATGTCTCCCAGGGACAGGGCCCCCAGCAGGGCATCCATCACCGCGTGCACCAGCACGTCGGCATCACTGTGGCCATCGAGCCCCAGTCCTGCGGGGTGGTGCAGTTG
>VGPU01000014.1 GCA_016882525.1 Cyanobacteria bacterium M_surface_10_m2_119
GGGGGCCGTGGGGGGGGCGGTTTGGGGGGGGGCGGTGGTGCCGGGGGCAGTCGGGGATGCGGCGGTGGGGGCGGGAATGTCGCCGCAGGGGTTGACCCCGAAGCGCTCCACCAGCTGCAGCACGCCCTGTTGATAGATGAACTGGGCCTGCTGGGGGTTGCCCTGGGCGGCCTGCAGCTGGCCGGCGAACTCCTGACAGGCTCTGCGTTCCTGGGCTCGGCGCACCAGCGGGCCCGCCTCGGCGGACGGAAGCTGGGCGATCCCGGCCGCCACCGCGCCCAGGCCCAGGGTTCCCAGCAGCGTGCGCGCGATGGCAATGGCCCGGACCTTCATGGCAGCAGTGGCGATTGAGGCGCTCATTCAACCTACGGTCGTTTCAGCCTGCGGATCGCGATGGAGCCCAGCCTCGGGGACCTTGCCCTGACGCATCTCAACAGCCGCGGGGAGGTGCACATGGTGGACGTGGCGGCCAAGCCGCCCACGGCCCGGGAGGCCGTGGCCGAGGGCTTCCTGGCTCTGGCGCCCGAGGCCCTGGCCCTGGTGCACGAGGGGCGGGCCGCCAAGGGTGATGTGCTGGCCGTGGCCCGGGTGGCGGCGATCCAGGCGGCCAAGCGCACGGCTGAGCTGATTCCGCTCTGCCACCCACTGCCGCTCAGCGGCCTGGAGGTGGTGATCGAGGTGGCGCCGCTGCCGGACGGCTCAGGCCAGGGCCTGCGCTGCCAGGCCCTGGTGCGCACCACCGGGCCAACCGGGGTGGAGATGGAGGCGCTCACCGCGGTGCAGGTGGGCCTGCTCACCCTCTACGACATGCTCAAGAGCGCCGACCGGGGGATGACCATCGGGCCGGTGCGCCTGCTGCGCAAAGCCGGTGGTCGGGGGGGGGACTGGGTGCGCGCGGAGGAGCCCCAGGCTGCGGAGGGTCGGGATGGTTGAGCCCACTGTCACGCCGGCCCCCGCCGAGCCCTACGGCCGGGAGGGTTTGCCCCTGGAGCAGGCCCGCGGCCGAATCCTGGTGGCGCTCCAGCCCCTGGGGCGCCGGGAGCAGTTGCCTCTGGATGCCTGTCTGGGTCGGGTGGCGGCGGAGCCGGTGCAGGCCGCAGCGGCGGTGCCGGGCTTCCGGGCCTCGATCATGGACGGCTTCGCCATCGCCGGCGAGGCCGTGCCAGAGCCCGGAACGCGCTGGCGGCTGGTGGGCCGCTCGGCGGCGGGAGCTCCCCATGGCGCTGCCCTGGCGGCGGGCGAGGCGGTGCGGATTCTCACCGGCGCCGTGGTGCCGGAGGGCTGCGGGCGGGTGCTGCCCCAGGAGCTGGTGCGGGCAGAGGCTGGCGATGCCGGGGAGCTGATCGAGCTCACGGACCCCTGCGGGCCCAACCCCTGGATCCGCGGGCCGGAGGAGGAGGCCGCCGCCGGCCAGGAGCTGTTGGCGGCGGGCCAGCGGCTGGGGGTGGCCGAGCTGGGGCGGCTGGCCAGCTGCGGCGTGGAGCGGCTCACGGTGCGGGGCCGCCCGCGGCTGGGGCTGCTGATCAGCGGCGATGAACTGCTGCCTCCCGGCCAGCCGCGCGGGCCAGGCCAGATCTGGGAGAGCAATTCCGCCCTGCTGGCGGCCCTGCTGGAGCGGCTCGGCTATGGCGTAGCGGAGCGCCGGGTGGTGGCCGATCAGCCCGAGGAGCTGCGCCAGGCCCTGCTGGAGCTGGCTGCTGGCTGCGACGTGGTGGTGAGCACCGGCGGCGTGTCGGCCGGTGACAGCGACTGGATGCGCGCCCTGGTGGCCGAGCTGGGCGCCGTGGCGTTCTGGAAGCTGTTCCTCAAACCGGGCCGGCCCTTTGCCTGGGGGCAGGTGGCCGGCACCCCGTTTTTCGGGCTGCCCGGCAACCCGGTGGCGGCGGCGATCACGGCCCTGCAGCTGCTCTGGCCGGCCCTGCAGCGGCTCGAGGGCGGGGAGATTCAGGCTCTGCCTCGCTTGAAGGTGCGACTCGAGCGCGAGCTGCGGCGTGGAGCCGGCCGGCCGGAACTGGCCCGGGCCCAGCTGCTGGTGGACACCGATGGGGCCCTGCTGGCGCGGGTGGAGGGCACCCAGGCCTCCTCCCGCATCGGCTCGCTGCAGGGGGCCGACCTGCTGCTGGAGATCCCGGCCGAGCTGGGCACGCTGGCCGCCGGCACGGAGCTCTGGGCCCAGCTGCTGCGGCTGCCGATCCTCTGAGCCGCTCTCCGGCCATTACAGCGGGGTGTTGCCCTGCACCCAGTGGCCGCTTCCGTCACCCAGCCACTCCCGCTTCCAGAAGGGGGCCTCGTGCTTGAGCGCCTCCAGCAGCTCCTGGCTGCAGCGCTGGGCCGGGCCGCGGCGGTCGGCGGCCACGGCCACCAGCACGATCGACTCCCCGGGCTGCACCCGCCCCACCCGGTGGTGCACCAGCACGGCGGCGGCGCCGTGGCGCTGGGCCGCGGCGTAGGCCAGGGCGTGGAGCTGGGCTTCGGTCATGCCGGGGTAGTGCTCCAGCTCAAGGGCGGCCAGGGGTTCGCCGCCGGCGGTGTGGGGCCGCACCCGGCCAATGAACAGGCTCTCGGCGGCGGGCGGATCCTCCAGCACGGCGGCCAGCTCGGCATGCCAGGCCGCCAGGGCCCGGAGGGGCTCGAAAGGTTCCGGCTCCAGCCGGATCGACAGCCTCGGCTCGGCCTGGGGAGCAGTCGCCCCAGGTGGCGTTGCCATCGACCCCATGGCCTCAGCCACCGCTGATCGGCGGCAGGAAGGCCAGCTCGTCGCCGGCCGCCAGCGGCGTATCCCAGCTGGCGAACTGCTTGTTGATCGCCGCCCGGATGCCGCCGGGTGGGATGTCCGGCCCCTGGCACCGGGGCTCCAGGCCCAGCTGCTGCCACAGAGCCAGGGGGGTGCCGGCGCAGGGCGTTGTTGCGGCGATCAGCCGTTCACCCCAGCCCGCGGTTTCGCGCAGGGCGGCGAACAGCCGCACCCGGATGCCGGCCTCGACTGGGGCGGATGCGGCCATGGGCAGCGGCGGCTCGGGAGCAGTCTGGGCCCCGGCCCGGGCCCCAGCACAATGCAAGGGCGTTCGATCGGGCCGCCGGTGAGCCTCGCCATCGCCCTGCTCACGGTGTCGGACACGCGCACGCTGGTCGACGACCGCAGTGGCGATGCCCTGCAACAGCGGCTGCAGGCGGCCGGGCACCGGCTGGTGGAGCGGGCGCTGGTGCCCGACAACCGCTACCGCATCCGCGCAGAACTGAGCCGCTGGATCGCCGATGAGGCGGTGCAGGTGGTGATCACCAGCGGCGGCACCGGCCTCACCGGCCGCGATGGCACCCCCGAGGCGGTGGCCCCCCTGCTCGACAAGACGGTCGAGGGATTCGGCGAGCTGTTCCGGGTGCTCTCGTTCGAGACGATCGGCACCAGCACCCTCCAGAGCCGCTGCCTGGCGGGGGTGGCCAATGGCACGGTGATCTTCGTGCTGCCGGGATCGCTGGATGCGGTGGAAACCGCCTGGGATCGCCTGATCCGCGCCCAGCTCGATGCCAGCACCCGCCCATGCAACCTGGTGCAGCTGTTGCCGCGGTTGCGCGAATAGGCGGGTGCACTCTCTGGCTGCAGCGCCTGCGGGGGGAGGCTGGCGGCCCACTTCGTAGCCTTGGCCACCGTGGCGGCCCCTGCCGCCGCCGACAGTGCCCCCCGGTGGGTGGCGTGGGAATCGCGGGTGTGGTGACGCTGCACAGCTGGCTGGTAGAGCAGCGCAGGCGCGGGCGGGCCTATCAGCCCCGCTTTCAGCGCCGCCAGCGCTCGGTGACCTGGCTGGGGGCGCTGCTGGCCCTCGCCCTGCTGGGCCTGCTCAGCGCCTGGAGCGGCATGGTGCTGCTGGCGGCGCCGCTGGGGGCGTCGTCGGTGCTGCTGTTCGGCTACCCCGCCAGTCCCCTGGCCCAGCCGCGCAACATCGTGCTCGGCAACCTGGTGGGGGCGCTGGCGAGCGTGGCGGCGGTGGCCTGGCTGGGCCAGGGACCGCTGGTGATCGCCCTGGCCGTGGGGCTCACGGTGCTGCTGGGCCAGCAGCTGCGCTGCCTGCATCCGCCGGCCGGCGGCCTGGCTTTTCTGGGCGTGGCGCTGGGCGCGACACCGCCCTATGTGCTCACGCCGGTGCTGAGCGGTTCGCTGCTGTTGGTGCTGATCGCCGCGGCCTTCAGCCGCTGGGTGAAGGGGGCGCTGCCCTACCCGCACCATTGGCTGTGACCCTGAGGTTGCTGTCGCTGCAGGGGCTGATTCAGCCCCCCAGATAGGCCATCTCCGCATGGGCCGGAGCCGCTACGGCGCCCTCGGGGCCCCCGCGTTCCCAGGCCTCCAGGCGCTCCTCACTCCAGCGAGCGGCGCGGTCGCTCCAGCGAGCGGCGATCGCCTCGCGCAGCTCCACGCCCGGGGAATCGGGCTGCAGCCAGGGGCGCAGGTCGAGGCCGCTGCCGGGGGCGGCGAACAGGCAGGTGTAGGCGATGCCGTCGGCGGTGACGCGCAGGCGGTTGCAGTCGCCGCAGAAGGGGGCGCTCACCGACGCCACCACCGCCAGGTGGGCACCGCCGTCCTCGGGGGAGCGATCCCGGTAGCGCCAGCGGCTGGCGGTACCGTGGGCGGTGCGCCCCAGGGGCTCCAGCGGCCAGCGCGCGCCGATCCGCTCCACCATCGCGGCGGCGCTCAGCACTGCCGCGGGGTGCCAGCCGTTGCGGTTGCCCACGTCCATGAACTCGATCAGGCGCAGCTCCAGGCCGCGCTCGCGGGCCAGGGCCGCCAGGGGCAACAGCTGGTCGTCGTTGGCGCCGTGCTGGATCACGGCGTTGAGCTTCAGCTCCCCCTGCTGTGGATCGAAGCCGGCGGCGCGGGCGTGCTCGAGGGCCGCCAGCACCTTGGCCAGCAGGGCTGCGCCCCGCCGTTCTCGCCCCTGCGGATCGCTGCCGCCGATCCCGGCCATGCGGGCCACCGCCGCGCCGGTGGTGCCATCGAGGCTGAGGGTGACGCGATCGAGGCCGGCGGCGCGCAGGGCCCGGGCCCGCTCGGCACTCAGCAGGGCGCCGTTGCTGGTGAGGGCGATCTCGCGCAGGCCCTGCTTCCGCAGGGGTTGCACCGCCGCGATCAGCTCCTCCAGGCCGGCGTGCAGCAGGGGCTCGCCGCCGGTGAGCCGCAGGCTGCTCACCCCGAGCGCCACCGCCGCCTCGATCACCCGCAGCCGCTGCGCCAGCGTCAGCAGGCCCGGCGGCTCCACGCCATCGGGCAGGCAGTAGGGGCAGGCCAGGTTGCAGCGGGCTGTGAGCGACAGGCGCAGCACCCCCAGGGGCCGGTCGAGCTGGTCGCGCGGGGCACGGCTGGTCGCGTGGTTGGCGGCGTTGGCCATGGGAGCAACGCTATGGCTGCCGGCCTGCTGCTGGCGGTAGCGTTTCGGCATGGTTGCTACGCTGGCTGCTACCGCTGTTGAGCCTTTTTCTCCGCCAGTGATTCCCTGGCGCCAGCCTCGCGTGTTGGACGCCACGCCTGAGCTGGGCCCCGGGTTGGATCCTCAGCGGCTTGTTGAAGCCTTGGCACGGCTCTGTGCCGAGCCCGATGTGCAGGCGGTGATTGCCTTTGGCTCCCGTGCCAGGGGTGAGGCACGGCCAGATTCCGATCTGGATCTGGCCGTGATCGTGCGCCAGCCCCATCTCAGCGCAGCCGAAAAGATGGACTGCTGGACACGCTTCAACCGCGCACTCGGTCGGCTGGGACTGGGTGTCGATCTGGTGCTCGCAGGCACCGCTGATGCCGAGCGACTGAGCGGCTCCCGATGGCATGTGTTTGGCGACGTGGCCCGGGAAGGACGGGTGCTGTATGTCGCCGGCTGAAGACGCGCAATTGCTTCTGGGGCTTGTGCGCCGCCATCTGCGCAGTCTGCGGTTGAGTCTTGATCCTGCCTATCCCGATGAAGACTGGGGTTTCACGGCACAGCAGGCCGTGGAAAAGCTGATCAAGGCCTGGATAGTGCTGGCGGACAGGCGGTCCCCTCGCGTGCACGACCTTGAGGAGCTGATGGTCTTGGCGGGCCTGGAGCTGGATCCCAGGCTGCTGGCGCTGCAGGTGTTCGCGGTGGAGGCCCGCTACGAGGAGGGTCCGTTTTCACTGCCCGCACCGCGGCAGGACCTGTTGGCGCTCGTGGAAGCGGAGCTGGATCGCTGTGAGCGCAGGGTGCAGGAACTGGGCCCATCGTTCAGTTGATCGGCCCAGGCCTGTTCACGTTGCGCATGGCGCGGGGATCCAGGGGAATCGGCCGGCATGGCAGCGCCGCCAGCCAGCTCTGCAGGCGCCGTTCGCCCCGCTGCACTGCTGCGGCCAGGTGCGTGCGGATCGGGGTGCTGCTCGGATACAGGCCCAGCAGCGGTTGCAGCCGCTCGCCGTCGTGGGCCAGGTGCAGCCGGGTCGGGCTTGCCGCTGCCGCAGCCAGCAGCGTCTGCAGCGCGTCCAGACTCAGATCCGGCATGTCCACCGGGCAGAGCAGCAGCTGCTCCCCGGGGTGGCGTTGCATCAGCCGGTGCAGGGCCAGCAGCGGCCCCTCCCACGGGGGCGGTTCGGCCAGGGCGGTGATCGCAGCCGGGGCCAGCGCCAGGTGGGCCGGGTGGCGGCTGAGCAGGGTGATCGGTGCCTCCAGCTGGCCCAGCAGCAGCAGGGTGCGCTCCAGCCAGGTGCCGCCTTCGGGGTGGGGCAGCAGGGCCTTGTCCCGGCCCATGCGCCGGCTTTCACCACCGCTCAGCAGGCAGGCGCGCAGCGGCAGTTCAAGGGCTGGCGCCAGCGGCTGTAGCAACGGCTGCCCGGTTGGTCGCCGTTGCCCCATAGGGTCCGGCCGCAGCTCCGATGGCTCCATGGCCCTGCCTCCCTATAGCGCAACCCTGCTCGACGCCAAGCGCCGCAGCGGCCTCAGCTTCGCCGATCTCGGGGCCCGCCTCGGCCAGGACGAGGTGTGGACCGCCAGCCTGCTGTACGGCCAGGCCACCGCTTCAGCTGATCAGGCCCAGGCCCTGCTGGAGGCCCTGCAGATCCCGGAGCCGGAGCGCGCCGCCCTGGCCGCCGCCCTCACCACCTATCCCGTGAAGGGGGCCCTCGATCCGGTGGTTCCCACCGACCCGCTGCTCTACCGCTTCTACGAGATCCTGCAGGTGTATGGCCTGCCGCTCAAGGACGTGATCCAGGAGCAGTTCGGCGACGGCATCATGTCGGCGATCGACTTCAGCCTCACCGTGGCCAAGCAGGAGGACCCCAAGGGCGACCGGGTGGTGGTGACGATGAACGGCAAGTTCCTGCCCTACCGCAAATGGTGAGCAGGTTGGCCGGGCGACGGCTCAGGCTGGTTTGATCAGCAGCCCGAACTCCGCCAGGGCCCGGGGCAGGTTGCGGTGCTCGTGGCCGGGGTGGCTGAGCTTCACCAGGGCGAAGCGCTGCAGCTCGTTGAGCGCTGTCCAGCCGTCGCTGCACAGCTCCAGGCCCAGCTGGGCGGAGGAGGCGGCCAGCACCTCGGGGAGCTGGCCTGCCTGCTGCCAGGGTTCGTGGCCGCTGGGCCGGGGCAGCTCCTTCGCCTGGCCGGCGCCGAGGGAGGCGGTGCGCGCCAGCAGGTGCTCGCGCAGGGCCTCAATGGCGGCGCCGTCGTCGCCCCAGGCCAGCAGCTCGCCCCGCTCGGCCTCGGCCAGCTCGCTCCAGTGCTGCAGCTTGAGCTTCACGCCGGCCAGATCCAGCTTGCGCCGCACCGCCATCGGGATGCAGCGCAGGTCGGCGGTGAAGTCGGCCTCGAAGGCGAAGCAGCTGCTGGCGAGGGGGGTGGTCAGGGGAGAGCGGGGATGCACGCTTCCATTTCAGCGCGGCTTCAGCCCAGGCCTGGCCGCAAACGGCCTGCCGGTAACAACCGCCACCGTTGGGCCGCTACCCGGCTTGGTCGAATGGTGCCATGGCCAGCGCTCCCGCCTCCAGCCCGACCGCCCGGGCCCAATGCCCCTACTGCGGCGTGGGCTGCGGCCTGGAGCTCAAAGCACCGGCTGAATCCGGACGAGGCAACAGCCCGGACGCGCACGGCACCTGGACCGCCCGCGGCGACCGCCACCACCCCTCCTCCCTCGGCCAGGTGTGCGTGAAGGGGGCCACCGTGGGCGAAACCCTGCACCACAACCGCCTCACCACCCCCCTCTGGCGCGCACGCACCGATCAGCCCTTCGCGGCGATCAGCTGGGAGCGGGCCTTCTCGATCCTGGTGGAGCGCATCCAGGCCACCCTGGCCCGCAAGGGGCCGCAGGCGCTGGCGATCTACGGCTCCGGCCAGTTCCTCTGCGAGGACTACTACGCGGCCAACAAGTTGCTTAAGGGCGCCCTGGGCAGCAACAACTTCGATGCCAACTCGCGCCTGTGCATGAGCTCGGCGGTGGCCGGCTACGCCCGCAGCCTCGGCTCCGACGGGCCGCCCTGCTGCTACGACGATCTCGACCTGGCCGAGCTGGTGCTGCTGATCGGCACCAACACGGCCGAGTGCCATCCGGTGCTGTTCCAGCGGCTGCTCAAGCGCCGGCGCAAGGGCGAGGGGCCGCGGCTGGTGGTGGTGGATCCGCGCGCCACGGCCACCAGCGATGCGGCCGATCTGCACCTGGCGATCGCCCCCGGCACCGACCTGGCCCTGCTCTGCGGCCTGGGCCACCTGCTGCTGGAGCAAGGCGGCGTGGATCAGGCCTTTGTGGCGGCCCACACCGAGGGCTTCGCGGAGCTGGAAATCCTCTGGCGGGCCTGGACGCCGGCGCGGGCGGAGGCGGTGTGCGGCATCGCCGAGGCCGACCTGCGCCAGCTGGCCGCCTGGTGGTGCGAGGCCAGCGCGGTGCTGAGCCTCTGGTCGATGGGGGTGAACCAGAGCCGCGAGGGCACCGCGACGGTGGCGGGGATCTGCAACCTGCACCTAGTGAGCGGCCAGATCGGCAAACCCGGCGCCGGGCCCTTCTCGCTCACCGGCCAGCCCAACGCCATGGGCGGCCGCGAGGTGGGCGGCCTGGCCCAGCTACTGCCGGGTTATCGCGCCGTGGCTAACCCGGAGCACCGGGCCGCGGTGGAGCGCCACTGGGGTTTCGCAGCTGGCTCGATCGATCCTGAGCCCGGCCTGGCGGTGTGGCAGCAGATCGAAGCGATGGAGCGCGGTGAGCTCGACCTCTGGTGGGTGGCCGCGACCAATCCGCTGGTGAGCATGCCGAGCCTGGACCGGGTGCGGGCGGCGGTGGCGGCCTGCCCCCTGGTGGTGCTGAGCGAGGCCTATGCCGGCACCGAAACCGAAGCGGTGGCCCATCTGGTGTTGCCGGCGGCCCAGTGGAGTGAGAAGGAGGGCGTGATGGTGAACTCCGAGCGCCGCGTCACCCTCTGCCGTGCCTTCCGTCCGCCCCCGGGTGAGGCCCGGCCCGACTGGGCGATCTTCGCCGAGCTCGGCCATCGCCTGGGATTCGCGGAGCAGTTCGGCTGGCGCGATGCCGGCGAGGTGTATGCCGAGTTCGTGGCGCTCACCGCCGGTCGGATGTGCGACAGCAGCGGCCTCAGCCATGCCCTGCTTGCCGACCACGGCCCCCAGCAGTGGCCCTTCTCCGCCGGCACCGAACCGGGCGGCGGCCAGGCGCGGCTCTACACCGACCACCACTTCCCCACCCCCTCCGGCCGGGCCCGTCTCTGGGCCGATCCGCCGCTCGGGCTGGCCGAACCCCCCGACGCGGAATTCCCCCTGGTGCTCACCGTGGGCCGGGTGCTGGGCCACTGGCACACCATGACCCGCACGGTCCACGTGGCCCGCGTCGCCAAGGCCCACCCCGAACCCCTGCTGGAGGTGCACCCCCACGATGCCGCCCGCGCCGGCCTGGTGGAGGGCGGTGAGGCCCAGGTGCGCTCCCGCCGCGGTGTCCTCAGGGTGAAGCTGCTGCTCACCGAGCGCATCCGCCCTGGCACGGTGTTTCTGCCGATGCATTGGGGCGCCTCCCAGGGGGAGCTGGCCTGCGAGGCCAACCGGCTGATGCACGAGCTGGCCTGTCCGATCTCCCAGCAGCCGGAATTGAAGGGGGCGGCTGTCTGTCTGCAGCCTTTGGCGGAGGCGACAGCCCGATGACGCGCCTGCTGGTGCTTCAGCATCTGGAGCGGGAGGGGCCGGGCCTGTTTGCGCTGGAGGCGGCCCGCCGAGGCTGGCCGATCCGCACCGTGCGTCTCGACCGGGGTGAGCCTCTTCCGCCTCTCGAGCCCGACGATCTCTTGCTCGTGCTCGGTGGACCCATGGGGGTGGCCGATCTGGGGGATCCGGCCTACCCCTGGCTGGAGGGGGAAGTGGGCTTGCTGCGCCAGGCCCTCGAGCGCCAGCAGCCGTTGGTCGGTGTCTGCCTCGGGGCCCAGCTGCTTGCCCTTGCCGCCGGTGGCACGGCCATTCCCCTGCAGGTGGGCGAGCCGCCCCGGCCCCTGCGGGAGGTGGGTTTCGGGGCCATCAGCTGGTGTCACGATCCTGCGGTCGTCCCCTGGCTGCGGGGGCTGGCCGCCAGTGAACTGGTGCTGCACTGGCACGGCGACCGCTGCGTGCTGCCGCCTGGGGCCGAGCTGCTGGCCAGCACTCTCCACTGCCGGGAGCAGGCCTTTCGCATCGGTGCGCGGGCGGTGGGGCTGCAGTTCCACGTGGAGCTCCTGCCAGAACAGCTGGAGCAGTGGCTGCACCACGACAGCGACTATGTGCTCGGTGCCCTCGGGCCCGCTGGGGTGGAGCGCATCCGCGCCGACGCCGAGCGCTGGGGTGTTCGGGTGGCCCGGCAGGGCCAGCGGTTGATCGCCAACCTCCTGGATCTGCTCACGGATCAGTCCACGTCGTGGGCGAAGCGGCGGTAAAGGAAGTCGAGGGCGTGGTTGCGCAGCTGGCCGTAGCGGGGGTCGTCCTGGATGGCCTCGTAGCTCCGGGGGCGCCCGAAGGGAACGTCCAGGATTTCGCCGATGGTGGCCGAGGGGCCGTTGGTCATCATCACGATCCGGTCGGCCAGGAACAGGGCCTCGTCGATGTCGTGGGTGATCATCAGCACCGTGGGTTTCTGCTCGCGCCAGATCGCCAGCAATTCCTCCTGCAGCTCCTCCTTGGTGATCGCATCGAGGGCGCCGAAGGGTTCATCCAGCACCAGCACCGCCGGGCTCACGGCCAGGGCCCGGGCGATCGCCACCCGTTGGCGCATGCCGCCGGAGAGCTGGCCCGGCCGTTTGGCTCGGGCCTCCAGCAGCCCCACCATCTCCAGGTGATGGCTCACCACCTCGCGGCGGCTTGAGTCAGCCAGTTCCGGGCGGGCCGCCTTCACGGCCATCTCCACGTTCTGCCACACCGTGAGCCAGGGCAGCAGTGAATAGTTCTGGAACACCACCATCCGGTCGGGGCCGGGGCGCTCGATCGGCGTGCCCTCCAGGGTCACCGTGCCGCTGCTGGGCTGCAGGAAGCCGCTCACCATGTTCAGCAGGGTGCTCTTGCCGCAGCCGGAGTGGCCGATCACGCAGAGAAACTCCCCCTGGCGCACCTGCAGGTTGATGGCGCGCAGGGCCTCGAAGGGGCCGCGGCGCGTCTGGAACACCTGGCCTACATCCCGGAACTCCAGGAAGGCTTGGCCGGTGCTGGCGGGGCTGGCAGCTGGGGCGGTGGTCATCGGTGGCTGGCGGCGGCTTGCTGTTTGAGGCGGCGCTGATCCTGGAGGAAATGGATCAGCTCGGCGCGCAGGTGGTAGTAGTCGGGGTGGTCCATCACCGTGAGCCGCTCCCGGGGCCGGGGGATCGGCACCTCCACGATCCGGCCGATGCCGGCGGCGGGGCCGTTGCTCAGGCACACCACCCGGTCGGAGAGCAGCAGGGCTTCGTCCACGTCGTGGGTGACCATCACGGCGGTGAGCTGTGACTCCTGGCAGATCTGCATCAGCTGCTGCTGCAGGTTGCCGCGGGTGAGGGCATCGAGGGCGCCAAAGGGTTCATCCAGCAGCAGCAGGGTGGGGCGAATCGCCAGGGCCCGGGCGATCGCCACCCGCTGCTTCATGCCGCCGGAGAGCTCGGCCGGCAGCTTCTGGGCCGCGGCGCTGAGGTTCACCAGCTGGATGTTGCGCTCCACGATCGCCCGGCGCTCGCCGACGCTCAGCTGGGGGTGGACGGTGTCCACCGCCAGGGCGATGTTCTGGCGCACCGTGAGCCAGGGCAGCAGCGAATAGTTCTGGAACACCACCATCCGGTCGGGCCCCGGTTCGGTGACCTGGCGGCCATTCATCAGGATCCCCCCCTCGCTGGCCTGGCTGAGCCCGGCCATCAGGTTGAGCAGGGTGCTCTTGCCGCAGCCGGAGTGGCCGATCAGGGTGATGAATTCACCGGCTCGCACGTCCAGGGTCACCCCCTGCAAGGCCACATAGCGGCCCCCGTCGTCGAGGTTGAACGTCTGGGTGACGGCGTCCACCGTGAGCAGTCCGTTTGGGGTGGCCATCTCAGGCGGCCCCCCGGCTCACCTTGCGGCCCACCCAGGCCACCAGCCGATCGAGCAGCAGGCCCACCACGCCCACGTACACGATCGCCAGGATGATCTGGCTGGAGCTGGAGTCGCCGCCGGCGTTGTAGGCATCCCAGATGAAGTAGCCGATGCCGCCATCGGCCTTGAGCATCTCGGCGGCCACGATCGCCAGCCAGGCCAGGCCCACGGCGATGCGCAGGCCGGTGAACACATAGGGCACCGTGGCCGGGATCACGATGTTGCTGATGTAGGCCCGTTTGCTGAGCCGCAGCACCCTGGCCACGTTGGTGTAGTCCTGCGGGATCTCCTGGATGCCCACGGCGGTGTTGATGATGATCGGCCAGATCGCCGTGATGAAGATCACGAAGATGGCCGAGGTGTTGGCGTCCTGAAACACCATCAGCGAGATCGGAAACCAGGCCAGCGGCGGCACGGTGCGCAGCACCTGCACCACCGGGTCAAAGCCCTTGCCGGCGAAGCGGTTCAGCCCCAGTGCACCGCCAATAGCGACGCCCACTACGGCGGCCAGGCCATAGCCCACGGCCACCCGTTGCAGGGAGATCAGGATCTGCCAGCCCAGGCCCTTGCTGGTGCCGCCATCATCGAAGAAGGGATGGCTGATGTAGGGGTCCCAGGTGTCAACGATCACGTTGATCGGGCCAGGCAGTCGGCCCACGCCGAGCACGGCCGAGAGTAGTTGCCACACCAGCAGGAAGGCGCCGATGCAGAGCAGGTAGGGAAGCGCCTGCGGCAGGGCCGGCAGCAGCCGGCGCCGCCGCCGGCTCGAGGTGAGAGCAGGAGTCACAACGGATCGATAGAAAAAGACGGGAAGATCAGCTCAGTGCCGGATCACTTCATGGCCTTGATCTTGAGCGCATCCAGATAGGCCTTGGGATTTTCCGGATCGAAGACCACCCCATCGAAAAAGGTTTCCTTGCCGCGGGAATCGCTGGCCGGAATCGCCTTCTCCTGGCCGATGGCCTTCGCCGCCTCCTTCCAGAGATCGGCCCGGTTCACCTTGCTCACCAAGGCATTGATGTCGGTGTTGGCGGGTAGATAGCCCCAGCGCATGTCCTCGGTCACGAACCAGGTGTCGTGGCTCTTGAACGGGAAGGAGGAATCGCTGGCCCAGAACAGCATCCTGTAGGGGCTGTCCTTCACCTTGCGGCCGTCGCCATAGTCGACGGTGCCGGCCAGGCGGGGCTTGATGTCGTCGATGCTGGCCTTGATGTACTTGTCCTTCGACACGATCTCGCACATCTCGTCAAGATTGGCGGGGTCGTCGCACCAGATCTGGGCCTCCTGGACGGCCATCAGCAGGGCCTTGGCGGCCTTGGGGTTCGCGTCCACCCAGTCGGCCCGCATCGAGAAGGACTTCTCGGGGTGCTTGTTCCACAGTTCACCGGTCTGGGCGGCGGTGTAGCCCAGTTTCTTGTTCACCAGGCGCTGGTTCCAGGGCTCACCCACGCAGAAGGTGTCCATCGTGCCGGTCTGCATGTTGGCCACCATCTGCGGCGGCGGCACCACCACCAGGTCGGCATCCTTGTTGGGATCCACGCCGTTGGCCGACAGCCAGTAGCGCATCCACAGGTCGTGGGTGCCGCCGGGGAAGGTGACGGCCGCCTTGAACTTGCGGCCCTTGGCGCCTGCCGCCGCCAGGGCTTTTTTCATCGCCTCGGCATTGTCGATCGTGAGGCCGGGAAAGTCCTTCGACACCGAGAGCCCCTGGCCCTGGGTGTTCAGCCGCGCCAGGGTGACCATCGGCAGCGGCTGCTTGCTCTTGGTGATCGTGCCGGCCGTGAGCAGCAGCGGCATCGGCGAGAGGATGTGGGCGCCATCGATGCCGCCGCGGCTGCCGCCCAGCTCCAGGTTGTCACGGGTGGCGGCCCAGGAGGTCTGCTTCACCACCTTCACCCCGGGCATGCCGTGTTTGGCGAAGAAGCCCTTCTCCAGCGCGATGATCAGGGGTGAGGCGTCAGTGAGGGCGATGAAGCCCAGGGTGGCGCCGGGCACCTCGGGTGCGTCAGCGCCGGTGGCGGCGCTGTTGGCTTGAATTTCAGGTTTCTTGCTGGGGCCGCCACAGGCGGCCAGCCACACGGCACCGGCGGCCGAACCGGCGGCGGTGAGCAGAAATTTGCGACGGGAGAGGTTGGACATGCGCGTGATGGGTGAGCCGGAGTGTCGGCAGACAGCACTCCGGACGGGCTCCACAACAAAGCGCACCGTGCCGGTCGGAATGGAGTTGTCGGCGCGCAGGCTGACCGACCTGAACAGATCACCACGCCGCCCTCCCGCTGCAGGGTGGCGGTTGTTACCGATCTGTCCTTTGCCGCCTCAGTCGGCGAGCGCGCGGCGCAGGCGCTCGCCGCTGCGGGCCGTGAGCAGCGCACCGGCCTGGGCCAGGCCGTCCTCGAGGGTGGGGAAGCGGTCGCTCAGCCACAGGTAGGCCCCCACGTTCCAGTGCAGGGCCGTCGCCAGGGGGCCCTCGCCGCAGAGGGCTGCCAGGGCCTGGCTCTGCCAGCGCTCCAGGTCGTGCCAGGGCACATCCTCGCCGTGCAGGTCGTGGTCACGGGGGTGCAGCAGGATCCGCTCCCCCTCGCCGTCGGCCCGCAACCGGGCGGTGATTCCTGCCCGGCTGGTGGGCAGGTCGGTGGAGCCCTCCAGCCCCTTCACCGTGAGCACGTCGGTCTCGCCGGCGGCGGCCAGGGCTTCCCAGGCCCGTTTCTCGGTGGGCGGATGCACGAAGCCGCTCACCAGCAGATGGGATCCCTGGTGGGGGGTCCAGAGCAGCTCCAGGCTGGCCACCGGCGGCCGTTTGCCGATCTCGTCGCGCACCGGCAGCAGCCGCTCGGCCACGGCGAAGTGGTCGGGCTGGTGGGTGAGTGCCAGGTGGTGGCTGCTGAGCCGCTCCTGCACCGCGGCCAGCGGGAGGCCCCGCCATTCCACGCCGATCGCGGCGAACAGTTCCGCCAGGGTGACCCCAAACTTCACCGGCATCGGATCGCCCCCGTGCAGCACCACGGGCAGGCCGGCGCTGGCCAGCACCAGGGCGGTGAGCGGCAGGAGGGGGGCCGTGCGGCTGCGGCCGTCGTAGGGCACGCTGAAGCAGAGGGCCCGCTGCCCCGGCGTCGCCAGCACCGGCCCGAGCTGGCGGTAGGTGTCGAGCATGCCGGTGAGCTCGAGCGGCTGGGGGCGGCGGATGCGGTGGGCGATCAGGAAGGCCCCCAGCTGGGCATCGCTCACCGGGCCAGTGAGCATCAGCTCCATCGCCTCCCGCGCTTCCTCGCGGCTGAGGCCGGTGCTGGTGTGCTCACCGCTGCCCACCTTGCCCAGCAGCTCGCGGAAGCGGGCCCGCTGCGAGCCCAGGGCCACCAGCCGCTGCTGCTGACGCCTGGGATGCTGCGGGCCAGGGGCGCCGCTGCCGGCCTCCCGCGGGGTGTTCGGTAACGGTTGCGACACGGAGGAGCGCGGCGGATGCGCAGAATCCCATTGTCTCCCTCCGGGGAGTCCCTCGAGATCCGGTGCGGCGCTGCAGCCATGGGCGCCCCCGGTTGAACAGTCCGCTCCCGGCGGCGCAGCCCTCATCGGCGCTGACCCGGACCCATCCACTCCCTAGCGGGTGGGCAGGTTGAGGTCGTCTTGCGCTCCCCCTGCGCCCCAGGTGTGTCTCCCATGTCGCGTTCCCCTGCCTCCCCCGCTGCCGAGTCTCCGCTCGCCGGCCTGAGCAAGATCGAGCAGGCCAAGGCTGAGCTCTGCGGTCTGGAGCTGGCCCCCCGCCTCGAGGAGCTGGGCCGCCAGGGCTGGGAGGCCCTCGATGAGGCCACCCTCACGATCCGGCTGAAGTGGCTGGGGATCTTCTTCCGGCCGGTGACGCCGGGGCGCTTCATGGTGCGGCTGCGTCTGCCCAATGGCGTGATCACGGCCGAGCAGCTGGCGGTGCTGGCTGAGGCGATCGACCGCTGCGGCGAGCACGGCAGCGCCGACATCACCACCCGCCAGAACCTGCAGCTGCGGGGCCTGCTGCTGGAGGACATGGCGCCCCTGCTGGCCGAGCTGGAGCGGGTGGGGCTCACCAGCCGCCAGTCGGGCCACGACAACCCCCGCAACATCACCGGCAACCCCCTGGCCGGCATCGACCCCGAGGAGTTCCTCGACACCCGGCCCCTGGTGGACGCCATCCAGGCCGCCCTGCTGGGCCCGGCCGGGCCGCGCAACCTGCCCCGCAAGTTCAACGTGGCCGTGGGCGGGGCCTCCGACAGCTTCCTGCTGCACAACGACCTCGCCTTCCTGCCCGCCCACCACAACGGGGAACTGGGCTTCACCGTGATGGTGGGGGGCTTCTTCTCCGCCCAGCGCAACGAACTGGCGATCCCCCTGGGGCTGTGGCTGCCGGCCGCGCAACTGCCGGGATTCACCCTGGCGGTGCTGCGTCACTTCGAGCGGGCTGGCAACCGCCAGCAGCGCAACAAGAGCCGGCTGATGTATCTGGTCGACCAGCTCGGCCTGGAGGGCTACCGCCAGGCGGTGCTGGACGCCTGGCTCGAACTGGTGGCTGAGCTGGCGGCGCAACCGGACCCCGAGCATGCCGGTGATCCCGCCACCGCCGCCCCCCACGACGGCAGCCATCTGGTGAACCGGGCCCCCCGCGATGGTCTGGGGGTGCAGGCCCAGAAGCAGGCCGGCCTGCACTGGGTGGGGCTGCACGTGCCGATGGGCCGCCTGGATGCGGCGGCGATGGCTGAGCTGGCCCGCTTGGCCCGCACCTATGGCTCCGGCGAGCTGCGCCTCACCGAGGCCCAGAACGCCCTGATCGTGAACGTGGCCGCCGAGCGCGTGGAGGCGCTGCTGGCCGAGCCGCTGCTGCAGCGCCTGCGCCCCGACCCCTCACCCCTGCAGGCCGAGGCGGTGAGCTGCACCGGCAGCGCCTACTGCAGCTTCGCCCTGATCCCCACCAAGGACACCGCCCAGGCGGTGCTCGAGGAGCTGGAGCGGCGTGTGGAGCTGCCTCATGCCGTGCGCATGCATTGGACCGGCTGTCCCAACGCCTGCGGCCAGCCCTACATGGGCCAGATCGGCCTGATGGGGGCCAAGGCCCGCAAGGACGGCCAGATGGTGGAGGCCGCCAAGATCTTCCTCGGCGGCGCCATGGACGCCGAGCCGAAGCTGGCCGCGCTGCACGACAAGGGCGTGCCCCTCACCGACCTGCCCGATGTGCTGGAGCAGCTGCTGGTGGAGCGCTTCGGCGCCCGCCGGCGCGATCGGCCTGCTGCCGCCTGAGGCCCAGCCGACCCCGCCAGGGCTGCGGCGCCTGGCCCTCGGGGTGCCTGGGGCCTGGATCCAGGGCCGCCAGGGCGATCCGGTCGCTGAGGTCGTGCCCGCCGTAGAGGAGGGTGATCACCCGCTCCGGATCGATCGTCAGGGCGGCCACCTCCTGCCAGAGGGCCTCCAGCTGGCCCTGGCCTGCCGGCGAACGCTGGGCCTCGCCCAGCTGGCGCACCAGCAGCCACACCAGTGCCTGCTCCTTGGCGGCCAGGGCCGCCGCACTCGAGCTGTTCAGCTACGCCATCCGTTCCTCTCCCCTAGCGTCGTCATCTCCGTGTTAGCTCCGTTCCGGGCTGCCGTGCCGCTCTGCCCCACCGACCTGCCGGAGAGCGGCGATCCGGCCCGCTGGCCGGCCCTCACCCGCCTGCGCGAGGCCCCGGCCCTCGACCCCGCGCCCTGGCTGCAGGCCCTGGAGGCCGGTGAGCTGGCCCCTGCAGAGGATCTGGTCGCGGTGTTGGCCCCCCATCTGGCCGTCGCCGATCAGCTGCGTCTGCTGCGCTGGTGGTGCCAGCAGCCCGCCCCCGATCCCGCGCTCCCGGCCCTGGTGGTGCGTCAGCGCGATCCCGCCCTGGCGGCCTGGCTCCAGGGTCAGCTCGAGGCGGGCGCGCAGGCCGAGGTGGCGGCAGCCCTGCTGCCCCTGCTGGGGCACCAGCGGCAGCCCGCGGCCTGGCCGCTGCTGCGCGCCTGGCTCCAGGCGCCGGTGCCGCAGCGCCTGAGGCGGGCGGCCCTGGAGGGCATCGCCCTGGGGCTGCCCGCCTGGCCACCGGCGGAGCGGGCCGCCGTGCTGGGGCAGCTGGCGGCCGATCTCGATCCCCAGCTGGCGGCCACCGCCGTCGACCTGCTAGCCCGCCTGCCCGCCTGCCGGCGCCAGCTGGTGCCCCTGCGGGGCCGCAACCTTGACGCCGCCGTGGCCGCGCGGCTGCAGCGGCGCCTGGCGGCCACCCTCGTGCAGCCGCTGCTGCTGGTGGTGCATGGCCGCGGCGGCGGCGTGCTGCCCGATGAACTGCTGGAGCTGGCGGCGGAGCTGGAGGTGCGCCGCCAGGCGCCGGTGCGCCTTCAGGCCCTCACCGCCGCCGGGCCGCCCCCCAGCGAAGCCCTGCTGCAGAGCGGCTTGCCCCTCACCCTGGTGCCCCTGCTGCTGTTGCCCGGCGGCCACGCGCGTCACGACGTGCCCGCCATCGCCGCCCACTGGCGCCGCCAGGGCGTTGCTGTGCAGCGCTGGCCGTTCCTGGGGGCCTGGCCCCGCTGGCAGCAGGGCTTGCGCCGGGAGCTGGCGGACCTGGGGGCCCATGGGCGTGCGACGACCACCCCTCCGCTGCTGCTGCACCATCCCCTCACCAGCCCCCTGGCCGAGCGCTATCTGGCGGTGTTGGAGCGGGCCTGCGCGGCAAGGGCCGTGCCCACTCCATACAGTGCCGAGAGCCCCCAGGAGCTGCCGCTGATCCCCGACGCCCCGGCCCTGCCGCTGGCCCTGGCGGCCAACCGTCTCACCGACCGCTGCGGCGCCTGGGTGGGCCCACCCCTGCTGGAGCGCCCGGCCCTGCGCGACCTGTTGCTCGAGCTGCTGGAGGCCCTGCCGTGAGTGAAGGCACCGTGTATCTGGTGGGGGCGGGGCCGGGGGATCCGGAGCTCCTCACCCTCAAGGCCCATCGGCTGCTCCGCAGCTGCGATGCCCTCGTCTACGACTCCCTGGTGCCCCGGGCGTTGCTGGAGCTGGTGCCCGACACCTGCGAGCGGCACTTCGTCGGCAAGCGCCGCGGCCATCACTCCGTGCCCCAGCCCAGCACCAATGCGGTGCTCGTGGAGCTGGCCCAGCGCTGCAGGCGGATTGTGCGCCTCAAGGGCGGCGATCCCTTCCTCTTCGGCCGCGGGGGTGAGGAGGCGGCCCATCTCGCCCGCCACGGCGTGGCCGTGGAGGTGGTGCCCGGGGTGACGGCCGGCATTGCCGCCCCGGCCTACTGCGGTATCCCCGTCACCCACCGCAGTGCGGGCTCCAGCGTCACCTTCGTGACCGGCCACGAGGAAATTGACAAGGGGCGGCCGGGAGTCGACTGGCGGGGCCTGGCCCGCAGCAGCGATGGTCTGGTGATCTACATGGGCCTCCACAACCTGCGCCGCATCGCCGAGGAGCTGCTGGCCGGCGGCCTGGCGGCCGACACCCCGGCGGCCGTGGTGCAGCAGGGCACCGTGCAGGGGCAGCGGCTGCTGCTGGCCAACCTCGGAACCCTGGCCGATCGGGCGGAGGCGGAGGGCTTTGCCTCCCCCTCCATCGTGGTGGTGGGGGAGGTGGTGAATCAGCGGGTGGAGAGCTGTGCGCCTCAGCCGGCGGATGCGGAGATGCCGATTCCCTTCTGAGCCCGTCTCCCGTCACAACTGGCAGCCTGTCTCCGGTGAAGGCCCGGCCTGTTTCGGCCCGGTCACTGTTGCGGGCTGAACGTTTGGCGCCATCCAATTGCTGAACTGCCACCCATCGGGCGCGATTGTGTAGCGCAGCTCACGGGACGGGACGGCGCCATTCGGTTGATTGGCACACTCCCCAAGACCTCCTATGGCCGCCACACCCCTCCAGCAGGATCTGCAGCACGAAAGCCCACGTCGGGCGCCGAAAGCGGCGCCGATGTTCGAGCTGATTCCCTATGAAAAATTCCGCGATACTCCTGCCGTCCGTTTCTTCGACATCACCGTCGCCGAATCCAATGCCCGCGATCTGGTGATCCACAGCGGGCCGGCGGTCTCGCCGCCCGACGAGGAGAAGACCGGCGCCTGGCAGTTCTATCTGCACCCCCACCAGGAAGACAACCTCCTGGCCCTGCACGGGGGGCGCACGTTCTACCTGGTGAATTTCGGCTGGAACTATCCCTTCCACATCGTGCGGCTGGAGACCGGCGGCGACATCCTGCGCATTCCTCCCGGCACCTTCCACCGCTCGGTGTCTGATCCCGATGGCTCGGTGGTGCTGAACCAGGCCGTGCGGGAGGAGGGCGCCAGCTTGGTGCGGGAATTCCGCGTTTACAACAGCCGCCGCATTCCGCGCCTGTTCGCCACCACCTTCAAGACGGCTCCGCTGCCGAAGCTCCATGGTCTGAACTGGTGAGGGGCAAGCTGGAGGGTGCCGCCGCCGCCAGGTTCTCCTCTGCACGCTGCATCAGCCCCTCGGCGGAATCCTGCCGGGGGTCGAGATTGGCAATGCCCACCCGGGGCAGTGCCCGCAGTTCCGGGTCATCCTGATGTTCGACGTCGCAGGAGGGGCCATCCGCCGGGCGATGGCCCCTGGGGCGCACTCAGACGCCATCGATCGCCGTCAGCAGGCTGCGGCCCAGCTGCTGGGCATCAACGGTGTTGCATCCCGTGGCGATCACCACGAACTGCCGCTCCGAGGAACGGAACAGATAGTCGGTGATGCGCAGTCGCCCGCGCAGTGCCCGGCCAGCCGCTTTCAGCAGCGCGTCGCCTGCCTGTGCCCCGAAGGTCCCGTAGGCCGGACCCACGCCATCGAGGGCAAAGCACAGGCAGGCCAGGGGTTCGCCGCTGCGGCGGGCCCGGTGCCACTCCTCCTGGAGGCGTTGCTCCAGAGCCTTGCGGTTGCCGCAGCCCGTGAGCGGATCAATGGTGAGCTGCCGTTCCAGCTCCCGCTGGGAGCGCAACAGGCTGGCGTTGCTCTCCTGGAGGGCACCTGAGAGGCGGTTGGCTTCGAGGATGCGTTCGTTGATCAGGCCGGCGAGCGTGCGCAGCTCGCTCACCGCCGAGAGCCGCAGGGGGGCCACCCCGGAGGCTTGCGCACGGTCCGTGGTCGCTTCCTCTGGGAGCTGGACTGGTCGGGTGTCGAGCACCAGGGCGAATTCCCGCTCAAACCGTGTGCTCACGAAGCTGCTCAGCAGGGTGCCCAGCACCACCACGACCAGACTCACCGCGAGGAGCTGACTGCTGTGTTCCTGCATGCGGATCACCGCCGCCCGGGCGGGCTCCACCACCTGCACGAGGTAGGTGCCGTCCGGACTCTTGTACTGGTTGCTGAAGCTCCAGTAGCCGTTGACCCACTTGCGCAGGGCCGGGCCGTTCGCCCGGGGGATCAGGAGGGCCAGGTCCTTGTTGGACACCTGGCTGCGGCCCCCATCGGTGAAGTTGCGCTCGAGACGGTTGAAGAGCGCAGCGTCGGAACTGGCTTCGCTGCCATCGCCGGCGATGCGCAGGTAGGCCAGATCGCCGCCCAGCTGCTCGATCAGCAGGCGGTTTGTCTCCTGGCCGGGACCGACCCGTGACACCGCCAGGCTGATGGTTCTGAGCCCATCGAGCACCCCCTGCTCCACGGCCCGCTGGAGCTGCTGGCCAGCCGTGATGCTGATCACCAGGGTGGGCAGGGTGAGGGCGAGCAGCGCCAGAGCGATGATCACCCCCCGCAGGGACAGTCCAGGGCCGCTGTTGCGCCGGGCCTGGACGGCGCGGGTGATCACCAGCGCAGCGAAGGCCAGCTCGGTGTTGAGGATGCCGTTGAAGCTCTGCTTCACCGCCACGACCAGCACATTCGCGGGGTCGATCCGCATCACCAGGCCGTAGAAAACGAAGACCAGCGGGGCTCCGATCAGCAGCCAGTAGCCGATGGCCAACAGCATCACCTGGCCGTTGCTGCGGGCATCCTCCGTGGCCTCGAAGCGACGCAGCCACAGCCACAGCCACATCAGTTCCAGGGTGAAGATCACCACCGCCCAGGGATGGCCCCAGAGCGGCCAGGTCTGCAGGCTGGCGAGCACGCCGATAGCCACACCCCACCAGCGGGGCCAGAGCAGCAGGACGAAGATCGCCGGCACCGAGCCCAGCAGCACGTGGACGCCGTAGAAGAGCGGCACCGGCAGGGCATTGAGCAGGAGCGCCAGCCCACTCAACACAGCAAGCATGACCACGGTGGTGCCCCGTGCGTTCGCCCCGGCAGCTTCAGCCCTGGGCAGGGGCCCGGAGCCTGGTACTGGCGCCGGTTGAACCTGCGCGGAGGGAGTCATGCCTTCGGTTCCCGGATATGCGTGTCACCGAATGAACGGTAGGTGTGAAATCTGGGGGAGCCAACTACGGTTCAAGGACTTCTCAGGTTCGGGGCCGTGGTGTGGTGGGCTCGCGGCAGTGATGGCCGGGGATGGCTGATTCAGGCCTTCTCGCCAGTGGTGCGACTGCGCGCCCTGCTGCTGGGCATGGGCCTCCTCACGGTCGCTCTGGTCGCCGGTTTTTGCAGCCGCAACCCCTTTGAGGTCACCGTGCCGGTTTCCAACTGGCCTGGTTACGAATACTTCTATCTCGCAGCGCAGAAGGATCTCGCTGCCGCCCGGGGCCTCACCCTGCGCACCGCCGAGTTCCCCGATCCCCAGGCGATCGTGCATGCCTACCTGCGCGGGGAGCTGTAGCTCGCGCAGCTCACCACGGTGGAAGCCGTGCATATCTGCTCGCGGGCGCCGGGTGGGGCTGACGCTCTACACCCTTGGCCCCTATGTGCTCAGCCGTGCTCTGGATCGGGAGGGGCTCTCCCTCAACGACGTGCAGGTGCGCAACATGCCGCTGGAGGCCATGGTGGATGCGCTCACCAAAGGCACTGTGGATGCGGTGGCCTTCTTCCCTCCCTACAGCGAGTTGGCCTACCGCGATGGGGTGGCCCAGAAGCTGTTTGACAGCAGTGCGATTCCTGGTGAGATCTTCGACGTGCTCGTGGCGAGCCCGGACCTCTACGCCGCCCATGGGGAGATGCTCCTCCGTCTGCTGCGCGCCTGGCAGGCAGCCCATGACCTTGCCCGGGCGGAGCCCGCCATGGCTGGTGCCCTGATGGCCCGCCGGGAAGGGCTCACTCCCGCTGAATTCCGGGCGGCCGAGCAGGGTCTGGTGTACTGGCCCCTCCGGGATCAGGTGGCCATGCTGGCCCCCGGAGGACCCATGGAGCGCAATCTCCAGGCGGTGCAGGCGGTGCAGAAAGCGCTCAAGCTGGTGACTCCCGGCAGTCCCCTGCCCAGGGTCAGCCAGGCCCCTGTGCAGGCCGCCCTGCGCTGATTTCTTCCCCGCCCCTCTCCGACCGTGTCCACCAAGCCCTGCCCGCGCCCCGGCTCAGCCACCCCATTGGGGGCGCCGCTGCCTGCTGCTCCCGCTGCTGCTGGGGCTCGCCGCGATTGGTGGAGCCGTGCTCTGGCAGCAATGGCGCCAGGAACGCGAGCTGTTCGTATCGATCACCAGCTGGCCCGCCAACGAATACCTCTACCTGGCGGAGCAGAAGCAACTCGGTCGTCCCTTCGGCATCGACCTGCGCATCAAGCAGTCGAGTTCGCTGGCGGATAAGCGCCTGGCGTTCGTGCGTGGCGACGTGGATGTGATGGCCACCACCCTGCCCGAGGCGATTGCCGTGTGTCAGGAGGCGCCGGCCCGCTGTCCGCAGCTGGTGCTGGTGCTGGATGAGTCGGTGGGGGCTGACCGGTTGATGGCTCGGGTGGGCCTCTCCACTCCTGCTGCCCTGGCCGGGCGGCAGGTGGGCCTCGAGCGCACGGTGCTGGCGGAGTACCTGCTCCTGCGCAGCCTGGAGGGCCTGCCCGTGGCCATCGACGACCTGCAGCTCCGCTTCGAGGGCCCCGTGGCGCTCGTGGAGCTGCTGCGGGCCGGCGAGATCGATGCCGTGGTCACCTATCCGCCCTACGACTTCCCCCTGCGCCAGGACCCCCGCTTCCATGAGTTGTTCAGCAGCCGCCGCATGCCCGGGGAGGTGGTGGATGTGCTGGCTGTGGCTCCGGAGATGGCGCGCACCCGCAAGCCCGCCCTCCGGGCCCTGGTGCGCACCTGGTGGGCTGCCCAGGCCTATGCCCGCCGACACCGCACCGAGTCGGTGGGGCTGATGGCCCAGCGGCAGCAGATCAGCCCTGCTGAATTCGAGCAGGCCGAGCTTGGATTGCGCTACCCGAACCCCTCCCAGCAGGGGGGTCTGCTTGCCGCCGATGGGCCGGTGGCCCGGGCGATCGGCGGGATGGCCAACCTGCTCAGGACCGCCCGGCGCATCCAGCCCGATGCGCCCCTGCCGCAGGTCACCACGGCGTTTTTGGTGGAGCCGTGATGCTGCACCTGCTCTCGGCACCGGCTCGCTCGGACCTGCTCAGCCAGCGGGTGAATCGCCAGCTCTGGCTTGAAATGCTGCTGGCGGCCGCCGGCGCCTCGGCGCTGATGGCCCTGGTCGCCGGGTTTCTGGTGCTCTCCAAGGGAGCGCAGGAGCTCCAGCGGGATGCCGAGAGCCTCCAGCGCCAGTTGAGCGTGGGGCTGACCAGCTACGAGCCTCTCCATAACCTGCAGCGCCGCCTGCAGACCGCCGCCGTCGCCCAGGAGGTGGAGAGTGCCCTCGTGGTGGACCAGCGGGGGCTGGTGCTGGCTGCCTCCAACGGAGCCCTCGTGGGGTTGCCCCTGCCCCATGTGCTGCAGCTTCCCAACCAGCATCACCTGCGGGAGCTGTTTGCGGAATGTCCCTCCACCTCCACCCTGATCGCCTGCCTCACTCGCGACGAGGTGGTGTTCCACGGTCCGCTGCCCTGGATCGGGGGCGATGTGCTGATGACGATGCGCCAGTATCCCCTTGCCCTGGAGGGTGGCGGCCGGTTCGGTGACCGGGCCAGCCTGATCACCATCACGAATGTGCGGGCGGCCCGCACGGAGGCGCTGGCTTTCGTGCTGCAGGTGTTCGTGGCGGGCCTGCTGCCGCTCGGCGCCGGTTGCGTGGGCCTGATGCTCCAGTTGCGGCGGGTGCTGATTCCCGAGCTGCTGCGGCTGGCGCAGATCGATGCCCTTTCGGGCGTTTACAACCGCCGGGCCTTCACCGAAGCGGCCGAGGAGCTGCTGCGGCGTGCCCAGCAGGCGGAACGGCCGATGGCCGTGGCACTGATCGATGTGGATTTCTTCAAGCAGGTCAATGACACCCATGGCCATGACGCCGGTGACCAGGTGATCCGCCAGGTGTCTGAGCTGCTGAGGCAGGCGGTGCGCAGCACCGACCTCGTCGGTCGCCTGGGTGGCGATGAGTTCGCCATCCTCGTGCAGCTGCCGGGGGACGCGGCCACCCAGATGCTGGAGCGCACCCGCCAGATGATCAATGCCACCCCGGTCTCCACCGCTGAAGGCCAGCAGGTGCAGGTGAACCTCTCGGTGGGGGTGACCTCCACGGCTGGCCAGGCCGGTTACAGCCTGGATGGACTGATGGGTGCGGCCGATGCAGCCCTGTACGCGGCCAAGGACCGGGGCCGCGGCCAGGTGGTGAACCTGGAGAGCGACTCCCAGGCGGCTCGCGGCCGCCGCTCAGAGTCGTTCGGCTACTGGCAGGTCGGCGGCCTCTGAGGTGCCGTTGCGGCCTGGGGCGTGACCGGCGTCGAGCAGCTCGGCGTCGATCCCCCAGCTGAAGTCGCTGTTCACACCCGGGGGGCCGGAGAAACTGCCCGTGATCGCCGCCGTCAGTTCCGGCTTGGAGGAGGTGGCCAGGGTGATGTAGCGATCGTCGATCACGCCGATGCCACTGGGATCGAAGCCACGCCAGCCGGCGCCGGGCAGGTACACCTCCGCCCAGGCATGCAGGTCGTAGCGCTCCGGTTTCGGTTCCACCAGGTGGTAACCGCTCACGAAGCGGGCCGGCAGGCCCACGCAGCGGCAGGCCTCCACCATCAGCATCGCCAGGTCGCGGCAGGAGCCCACCCGCTCCTTGAGGGTGCGGCCGGCGGGCCAGGCCGGGCCCACATGCCGCTGGGTGTATTTCACCCGATCCTGAATGATCTCCACCAGTTGCTGCAGGAACATCAGCGCCCGCTGGTCGCTGCCCATCAGCGCCTCCTGGGCCAGGTCCACCGCCGCCGGATCGTGCTGGCCGTTCGGCAGCCAGCCCTCCAGCGACCCCATCAGATCGCCGTTGAGGTGGCCCACCGGGTAGGGCAGCTGGGGTTCGTTCTCTTCCAGGCAGGCCTCCAGCAGCGGGGCTGTCTGGGTCTCCACCTCGCTGATGGCCCGCACGCAGAAGTGGTCGGTGCTGCCGGCGAAGCGGGCGCGCAGGATCTCGTCGCCACTGGCGGCCATCAGCGGGTAGAGACGATTGGGGTCTGGACTGATCTCCAAGTGGAAGTGCAGCAGGCGCTGGAAGCCCTGGCCGCGGGGTTTGAGGCAGAACCGGTGCGGACCCAGCAGCACCGGCGCGTCATAGCGGTAGGTGAACGTGTGGATTAAGCGAGCACGCATGCCGGATCGGCGCTGATGGGGTGGATGTTGGCGGCGGTGAGGAAGCGCTGTTCGATCAGGCCGTGCAGGTTGTTCAGATCGCTTTGCAGGTCGTCGATCGCTTCATGCAGCCCGCCGGTGATCAGCTCTTCGATGCGGGTGTAGCTCCAGCGGGCCAGGGTTAGACCACTCAGGCATTCCAGGTCGTCGGGCACGGCCGGCACTGCCTTGCCGCGCACGATCTGCAGGGTTTCCTGGATCCGCTCCAGGCAGTAGCGCACGGAGCGCGGGAAGATCGGATCCAGCAGCAGGAAGGCCGCCACGGCTTTGGGCTCGATCGCCTGCTGGCGCGATTGGCGGAACATCTGGTAAGCCCCCGCACAGCGGAGCAGGGAGATCCACTGCAGTTCATCGAGCACGCCGCCCACTTCATCGGGAGAAGGCAGGAGCAGGAAATATTTCACATCCAGAATGCGGGTGGTCTTGTCGGCCCGCTCGATCAGGCGCCCCAGCCGGCTGAACTGCCAGGAGAGGTCGCGGCTGAGGGTGGCGTCGGTGATGCCATAGAAGAGCTGGCAGGCCCGGCGGATGTCGCGCAGCACCTCCTGGGGAGGCTGGTTCCAGAAGTGCTCGTCCTCCTGCAGGGTCCAGTAGATGTCGTTGAGCTGCTCCCACATCTCGGTGGTGATCACCTCGCGGATCTGTCGGGCGTTCTCGCGGGCGAAGCCAATGCAGTTCACGATGCTGCTGGGGTTGGCCTCAGCCCGCACCAGAAACTCCACCACGTTCTCCGGTGTGCCCTCCGGATAGAGGCTGTCGAACAGTTCCCGGTCGCCGGTGGCATCGATCAGGGGCAGCCAGGGCTCGGCACTGCCGGGGGGGCAGTCGAGGGCCATGGCCTCACTCACCTCCACGAAGCGCGAGATGTTTTCCGCCCGCTCCACGTAGCGGTTGATCCAGTAGAGCGAATCGGCGACGCGGCTCAGCATGGCAGCGCCTCCGCGCCGGCCCGTTCACTCACGATCCAGGTGTCCTTGCAGCCGCCGCCCTGGGAGGAGTTCACCACCAGCGACCCCCGGCGCAGGGCCACGCGGGTGAGGCCGCCGGGACTCACCCAGGCCCCCTTGCCGCGCAGCACGTAGGGCCGCAGATCCACGTGGCAGGGGAAGAGCTCGCCCTCGCTCAGGGAGGGAACGGTGGAGAGCTCCAGGGTGGGCTGGGCGATGAAATTGCGGGGGTCGGCCTGGATCTTGGCGGCGAATTCCGCGATCTCCTCCTGGCTGGCATGGGGGCCGATGAGCATGCCGTAGCCCCCCGCTTCCGCCACCGACTTCACCACCAGTTCGCTGAGGTGGGCTAGCACGTAGGCCCGGTCATCCGGCTGGGCGCAGAGATAGGTGGGCACGTTTTCGATGATCGGCTCCTCGCCCAGGTAGTAGCGGATCATCTCGGGCACATAGGCGTAGATCAGCTTGTCGTCGGCCACGCCTGTGCCCGGAGCGTTGGCGATTGCCACCCGCCCTGCCTCGTAGGCCCGCATCAGCCCGGGCACGCCCAGCATGGAGTCACTGCGGAACACCTCCGGGTCGAGGAAGTCGTCGTCGATGCGGCGGTAGATCACATCCACCGGCTCCAGACCGGCGGTGCTGCGCATCCACACCCGCTCGTCCTGACAGACCAGGTCGCGCCCCTCCACCAGCTGGATGCCCATCTGCTGGGCCAGGTAGCTGTGCTCGAAGTAGGCGCTGTTGTAGACGCCGGGGGTGAGCAGCACCACCTTGGGGGTCTCGGTCCAGGGAGCCAGCTCCCGCAGGGTCTGCAGCAGGTGGGAGGGGTAGTCGTCGATCGGCTGCACCGTGCGGCCGGCGAACAGGCTGGGGAACATCCGTTTCATCACCCGCCGGTTCTCTAGGAAGTAGGCCACGCCCGACGGGCAGCGCAGGTTGTCTTCCAGCACCCGCCAGGTGCCCTCACCGTCGCGCACCAGATCCAGGCCGGAGATGTGGCACCACTTGCCCAGGGGCGGCTGGAAGCCCTGGAGCTGGGGGCGCCAGCCCTGGGAGCTCTCCACATCGGCCCGGGGAATGATGCCGTCGCGCAGGATCAGTTGGTTGCCATAAACATCGGCCAGAAACTGATCGATGGCTTCCAGCCGCTGAATCAGCCCCCGCTCCAGCCGCTCCCAGTCGCTGGTGCTGATCAGCCGGGGTAAAGGATCAAAGGGCAGGATGCGCTCCACGCCGCGCTGGTCGGAGCCGTTCAGGCGGAAGGTGGCCCCCAGGCGTTTGAGCAGCACGCCGGCGGCGGCGTGGTTGCGGTTGAGTTCCTCGAGCCCCAGACGGCCCAGAGAAGAGAGGAGCGGCCGGAGGGCGCTGCGGGGTTGATCGGTGGCGCTGAAATATTCGTCGTAGCCGCGATTCGGGGTGTAGTCAGTAAACATGCCTGGCCGGAAGCGGCCCAGAAATCATCCGGAAGCAGCTGCCCCCCGCGGGTATGGGTTGCTACGGATCCAGTCATTGCCCGCCAACCGGCGTGGCAGCTTTCCGTTGCCTTCACTAGCTTGAGAGATGAAGGCGCCGCGGTTTGTACTCCATCCCCCTGCCGGTGGTTGCCCCACCCGATGCCCGGTTCCTCTCCTGAATCCTTTCCTGGAGCCTTCCCCCTCACCGGCGGCGAGCTGCTGCCGCTGGAGGGGTTCGAGGCCGGCACGATCCTGGAGCCGCTGGCCGATGTGGTCGACGAGGTCGATGCCGACGGCTTCGACTGCAAGCGCCAGTACCCGCGCCTGGTCGCGCCCCCCTGTCGCCCCGTGACGGTGCGCACGGAGGGGCCCGGGGAGCCCTCCCGCTGGTTCTACGCCGACATCCTCGACATCAGCCATGGCGGGCTGTGCGTGCTGATCACCGATTCCCACGAGCTGGAGGTGGGGGAGGTGGTGACGGTGGATTTCAAGGCCCACCGCCTGCCGGCCTCCTTTGCCGGCACCACCTGTCTGGCCGCCACCCTGCGCTGGTTCGTGCGCTCCGGTCACGTCATCACCATGGGCGTGGGCTTCGTGCAACCCCTCACCGAGCTGCCGGAGCTGCTGCCGGAGCGCCGTCACCGGCTGCGGGATCTCAACCTGCCGGTGGACCGATGAGCAGCCAGGAACGGGCCGGTTGAGGCGCTTCTCAGCAGGCTTCAGAGCAGGAAGTAGCGCTGGGCCATCGGCAGCTCCGTGGCCGGTTCGCAGGTGAGCAGCTCGCCGTCGGCGAACACCTCGTAGGTCTGCGGGTCCACGTCCACCGCCGGCAGGGCCGTGTTGTTTTTCATGCTCGCCTTGCCGATGCCGGAGCGGGTGTTCACCACGGGCACGCAGGGGCGCTGCAGGCCCAGCTGGCGGGGGATGTCGGCATCGAGGGCCGCCTGGCTCAGGAAGGTGAGGCAGCTCGGTGCCAGGGCCCTGCCGTAGGCGGCGAACATCGGCCGGCCATGCACCGGCCCAGGGGTGGGAATCGAGGCGTTGGCATCGCCCATCTGGGCCCAGACGATCGCGCCCCCCTTGAGTACCAGCTCCGGTTTCACGCCGAAGAAGCCCGGCTTCCAGAGCACCAGATCGGCCAGCTTGCCCACCTCCACCGAGCCGATCTGGGAGTCGAGGCCGTGGGCGATCGCCGGGTTGATCGTGGTCTTGGCGATGTAGCGCTTGAGGCGGGTGTTGTCGTTGCGGGCGCTGTCTTCGGGCAGGGCACCGCGCTGCACCTTCATCTTGTGGGCGGTCTGGAAGGTGCGGGTGATCACCTCACCCACCCGGCCCATGGCCTGGGAGTCGCTGGCGATGATCGAGAAGGCGCCCAGGTCGTGGAGGATGTCTTCGGCGGCGATCGTCTCGCGGCGGATGCGCGACTCGGCGAAGGCCACATCCTCCGGGATGCGCGGATCCAGGTGGTGGCACACCATCAGCATGTCGAGGTGTTCCTCGAGGGTGTTCACCGTGTAGGGGCGGGTGGGGTTGGTGCTGCTGGGCAGCACGTTCGCCTCACCGCAGATCTTGATGATGTCGGGCGCATGGCCGCCGCCGGCCCCCTCGGTGTGGAAGGTGTGGATCGTGCGGCCGCCGATGGCGCGGATGGTGTCCTCCACAAACCCCGCCTCATTCAGCGTGTCGGAGTGGATGCACACCTGCACGTCGAGCTGGTCGGCCACCGTGAGGCAGCAGTCGATCGCCGCCGGGGTGGTGCCCCAGTCCTCGTGCAGCTTGAGGCCGCAGGCGCCGGCGCGCACCTGCTCCTCGATCGCCTCCGGGGTGCTGGCGTTGCCCTTGCCGTAGAAGCCCAGGTTCACCGGCAGCCCTTCGGCGGCCTGGAGCATGCGGCCGATGTGGAAGGCGCCGGGGGTGCAGGTGGTGGCGTTGGTGCCGGTGGCCGGGCCGGTGCCGCCCCCTAACAATGTGGTCACACCACTGGCCAGGGCGGTCTCGATCTGCTGGGGGCAGATGAAGTGCACGTGGGTGTCGATCGAGCCGGCGGTGAGGATGTGGCCCTCACCGGCGATCGCCTCGGTGCCGGGCCCCACCACGATCGTCACGCCCGCCTGGGTGTCGGGGTTGCCCGCCTTGCCGATGGCGCAGATGCGGCCGTCGCGCAGGCCGATGTCGGCCTTGACGATCCCCCACCAGTCGAGGATCAGGGCGTTGGTGATCACCGTGTCCACCGCACCTTCGGCGCGGGTGGTCTGGGCCTGGCCCATGCCATCGCGGATCACCTTGCCGCCGCCGAACTTCACCTCATCGCCATAGACGGTGAAATCCTTCTCCACCTCCAGGATCAACTCGGTGTCGGCCAGCCGCAGCCGGTCGCCGGTGGTGGGGCCGTAGGTCTCGGCGTAGGCGCGGCGGGAGATGCGGTAGGGCATGGGAGGGGGTCGGCTGGCGGCGAAGCGGGGGCAGATCGGAGCGCGGTT
Source organism: Cyanobacteria bacterium M_surface_10_m2_119 (assembly GCA_016882525.1). Classification (GTDB taxonomy): domain Bacteria; phylum Cyanobacteriota; class Cyanobacteriia; order PCC-6307; family Cyanobiaceae; genus NIES-981. The sequence goes on from VGPU01000014.1 coordinate 31,971, forward strand.
GGCTTGGCGCCTCGCGTTAGTCGAGGGGGCCGTTGATCAGGCCGTTGAAGCCGAACACGCGGCGCTCGCCGGCAAAGGGCACCAGTTGCACGTCGCGGCTGTCGCCCGGCTCGAAGCGGATCGCCGTGCCGGCGGGGATGTCGAGCCGCTGGCCCCGGGCCGCGTCGCGATCGAAGGTGAGCGCGCTGTTGGCCTCATGGAAATGGAAGTGGGAGCCCACCTGCACCGGCCGGTCACCTGTGTTGGCCACCGTGATCGTGGTCACGGGCCGGCCGGCGTTGAGCTCGAGCTCGCCGTGTTCGGGGATCAGTTCGCCGGGAATGAGGGGGGACATGGCGCGCTCAGCGGATCGGGTCGTGCAGGGTCACGAGCTTGGTGCCGTCGGGGAACATGGCCTCGATCTGCACCTCGTGCACCAGCTCCGGCACCCCCTCCATCACCTGGTCGCGGCTCAGCCAGGTGCTGCCCTCGGCCATCAGGGCCGCCACGCTCTTGCCATCACGGGCGCCCTCGAGCACCTGGAAGCTGAGCCAGGCCACCGCCTCGGGGTGGTTGAGTTTGAGCCCGCGGTTCAACCGTCGCTCTGCCAGCAGGGCGGCGGTCACGATCAGCAGCTTGTCCTTTTCCTGGGGAGTGAGGTGCATGGGGTGACAGGCATGAATCAACTGTGGCAGGGGTGGCCCGCCCTGGCCCGTTCAAGGTGAACCGCTGGCGCCGGGCGCGTCGGCGGCGAACGGTGTTTCCTGGAAGGGCCACACCCGCGGCAGCTCCGGTGCCGCCAGCCCCCGCTGGGCCCGCGTGAGCCGCCAGATCCGGCTGAACCAGTAGCGGGCCGCCTGGCTGGAGGGGCCTCGGTAGCGGGCCACCAGGCCCTGCTCCAGGGCGCCGCAGGCCATCTCCCCCTCCAGGCCAGCCCGTTCGGCCCGGCACTGGTCCAGCAGCTTCGCCAGCGCGGCGCCGCCCAGGGGTTCCGGCGCGGCCCACACCAGGCTGCCGAACACCGGCTGGTCAGCCAGGCCGTGTTCCTCGCCCAGGGCCGGGCCCCCGAGCTCCAGGCAGTCGACCAGCTCCCAGCGCGGCCCTGCTGGCGACTGCCGGCGGATGCTGAGGGCCGATCGCCAGCGCCCGGATCCCAGCGCCTCCTGATCGGCCGTGCGCCCCAGCCGCACGATCTCGGCGGCCAGGAAACTGGCCCCGGCTGCCAGGTCCACCTCCAGCCGCTGGGCAAACAGGCCGTCGGCATAGAGCACGAGTTCCTGGGGCAGCCACTCCAGGTCGCTGCCTGCGGCCAGCTGGAAGCGCAGCGCCTGCTCTGCCCAGCTGCCGTCGGGAGACCGGCGTGAGCGCCCCACCGTTCCGTACACCTTCTGGGCGGCCACGCTGGTGAGCAGGGCCCGGCTACCGGCCTCCAGGGTTGCCTCAACCTGCAGCTGATCGCCGCCCACGAGGCCGCCGGCGGTGTGCAGCAGGGGGAGTTCGCAGTGGCCGCTGCTCTGCTGGAAGGCCCGCTGCAGCTTGAGCGGGGCGGTGGCGCCGCCCTGGTGGCTGGTGCGCTCCCCCTGGCGATGAAACCGCAGCCACGCCTCAGCACGCCAGGGGTCGGCATGCGCCGGGGCGGGGGGGAGCGGGCAGGGAGTGCGGGACGCCATGGGCGCATGCTCCGCTGCCCCCATGGCGAATCCCGTAGCAATCACTACAGAGTGCCGCTGTGGTGCTGGCCAGGGTGCTCCCATGCGTGATTCCTCCTCCCCCACGCCCCTGCTGCTGGAGCAGCGCCGGCAGCCCGATCCTGGTGCGCCGGCACTGGCCCTGCCTCTCACGGCCCAGGAGCGCACCAGTCTGCGGGGGCGCCGCCAGTCGACCTGTGGCCGGGATCTGCTGCTGCAGCTCCCCCGCGGCGCGGCCCTGGAGCCGGGGGAGTTGCTGGCCCAGGCCGGCAGCGCCGCCGGGCCGCTGGTGCGGGTGGAGGCGGCTCCCGAACCCCTGCTCCAGGTGAGCAGCGCCGATCCCCTGGCCCTGCTCCAGGCCGCTTACCACCTGGGCAACCGCCATGTGGCGATGGAGCTGCACGCCGATCGGTTGCTGTTGCTCGACGACAGCGTGCTGGCGGATCTGTTGCGTCGCCGCGGCCTGCAGTTGGAGCGGTTGCAGGCACCCTTCTGCCCCGAGCCCGGCGCCTATGCGGAGCCTGCCCATGCCCACCACCACAGCCATGGCCATGGCCACTGAAGTGACCGGGGCCGGCGCCGGTGCTCGGCTGCGCTTGCTGCAGCTGGTGAGCCCGGCCCTGCCGGTGGGCGCCTTCAGCTACTCGGAGGGCCTCGAGTGGCTGGTGCAGGCGGGCCGCATCGGTGATGGGGGGGCCTTGCTGCGCTGGCTCCAGGCTGAACTGGGTCGCGGCACCCTCTGCCAGGAGGTGGCCGCCCTGGCCGGGCTGCGCCAGGCGCTGGAGCGCTGGCGGCAGGGGGATGACACCGCAGCGGCCGAGGTGGTCGATCGCGATGGCTGGCTGCTCGCCCTGCGCGAGGCCCCGGAGGTGCGGGCCCAGCAGCGCCAGATGGGGGCCTCGCTGCTGCAGCTGCTCGCCGATCTCGGCTGGCCCCTGCCCCCGACCTGTCACGGGCCGCGGGCTCCCCGCCAGCCCCTGCCGCTGGCCTGGCCCGTGGCCTTCGCCTGGGCTGGACTCTGCCTGGGAATCGGCTCTCCCGAGCTGGAAGAGGCCTATCTCTATGGCTGGACGGCCAACCAGATCAGCGCAGCCGTGCGGTTGGTGCCCCTGGGTCCCACCGAGGGGCAGCGGCTGCAGCTGCAGCTGGCCCCCCTCATTGCTGAACGGGCCGCGGCGCTGACGACGGCCGATCCGAGCACGCTCTGGAGCGGGGGCGTGGGCGCCGGGCTGGCCCAGCTGCGCCATGCTGAGCTCTACTCCCGGTTGTTCAGGAGCTGAGCGGGGCGATGAGCAAGCTGCGCGTGGGGGTGGCCGGGCCGGTGGGCTCGGGCAAGACCGCCCTGGTGGAGGCCCTCTGCCGCCGGCTGCGCGACCGGCTGCAGCTGGCGGTGGTGACGAACGACATCTACACCCAGGAAGACGCCCAGTTCCTGACCCGTGCCGGTGCCCTGGAGCCCGAGCGCATCCGCGGGGTGGAGACGGGCGGCTGTCCCCACACCGCCATCCGTGAAGACTGCTCGATCAACCGGGCGGCGGTGGCGGAGCTGGAGGCGGCCTTCCCGGATTTGGATCTGGTGCTGGTGGAGAGCGGCGGCGACAATCTGGCCGCCAGCTTCAGCCCTGAGCTGGTGGATCTCTGCATCTATGTAATTGATGTCGCTGCCGGCGACAAGATCCCCCGCAAGGGCGGCCCCGGCATCACCCGCTCCGACCTGCTGGTGATCAACAAGATCGACCTGGCGCCGCTGGTGGGCGCGAGTCTGGAGGTGATGGAGCACGACACCGCGCGCATGCGGCCGGGGCGCCCCTGGTGCTTCACCAACCTGCGCAGCGGAGAGGGCGTGGTTGCCGTGGAGCGGTTTCTGTTACAACTGCTGCCAAATTGAGAATTCCTTTCTCAGCGTTTCAGAACCCAGCGGGATGCTTTTGGTCGCCGTCTGGGATTTAGTTACAATAGATACACTAGTGTGCTGTGGTGATCCGTAGTTTGCGTAAGCCGGTAGATACACGGCACCATCTCCATTTAGACGACGACACATGATGCTCAGTCCTTCCAGACGTCTCGCCGTTGGTGCAACTGCCGGCGCGATGTCCCTGTCCCTCGTTGCCTGTGGCGGTGGCGGTAGCGGCGGCAACTTTGATGGCGAAATTAAAGTCGGCATCCTCCACTCCCTGAGTGGCACGATGGCCATCTCCGAAACCACCCTCAAGGAAGTTGAGGAAATGGCGATCAAGGAGATCAACGACGCTGGTGGCGTGAACGTTGCTGGCAAGAAGTACAAGATCACCCCAATCGCTGAAGATGGTGCCTCTGACTGGCCCACCTTTGCCGAGAAGTCGCAGAAGCTGATCGATGCGGACAAGGTCGCCGTGGTGTTCGGCGGCTGGACATCGGCCAGCCGCAAGGCGATGATGCCTGTCTATGAGTCGAAAAACCACATTCTCTTCTACCCCATCCAGTATGAGGGTCAGGAGTGTTCCAAGAACATCTTCTATACCGGCGCTGTTCCCAATCAGCAGGCTGAGCCTGCTGTGGATTGGCTGATGAAGAATTTCAGCGACAAGTATGGCAAGAAGGTTTACCTGGTTGGTTCAGATTACGTTTATCCGCGAACCGCCAACACCATCATCAAGGAGCAGATGAAGGCCCTGGGCGGTGAGACCGTTGGTGAGGACTATATTCCTCTCGGCAATACCGAGGTGGCTCCGATCATTGCCAAGATCAAGAAAGCCTTCCCCGATGGCGGCATCATCATCAACACCCTGAATGGCGACTCCAACGTTGCCCTGTTCAAGCAGTTCAAGGCCGCCGGTATCGATCCGGCTAAGTATCCGATCATGTCCTTCTCGATTGCCGAGGAGGAGATCCGCCAGATCGGACCTGAGTACACCACCGGCACCTATGCTGCCTGGAACTTCTTTATGAGCCTGGACACCCCAGCGTCCAAGAAGTTCACGGAAGACTTCCAGGCCATGTATGGCAAGGAGCGCGTGACCGGTGATCCGGCCGAATCTGCCTACAACATGGTGTATCTCTGGAAGAACGCCGTGGAGAAGGCTGGCACCTTCGAGGATCTTGACAAGGTGCGCAACGCTATGATCGGCATCAAGTTCGCCTCTCCCCAGGGCGAAATCGAGATGTTCCCGAACCACCACACCTCGGAGCGGGTGCTGATCGGCGAAGCTTCCGCTGATGGCCAGTTCAAGATTCTCGAAGATTCCGGGAAGGCCATTCCGCCAATCCCCTGGAACCAGTTCGTGCCGGAAACTAAGGGCTACACCTGCGACTGGACGCAAAACCGTCCGGACGCCGGCAAGTTCAAGATGTGACCTGAGCCAAAGCTCATCCCAACCGTCCGACTTGGGTCCGGCACTGCCGGACCTGAGCTTTTCACAAAGCCTCCTCTGCGGTGGAACTTTTCTTCTCTCAGATTTTGGACGGCGTCAGCATTGGCTCCGTGCTGCTGGTGTCTGCCACGGGTCTGGCCATTGTCTTTGGTCTGATGGGCGTCATCAACCTCGCCCATGGCGAGTTCATGATGCTCGGCGCCTATGTCACCTTCGTGGTGCAATCCATCTTCAAGCCGATGGGTGGGGTGTTGTTCGAGCTGTATTTCCCGATCGCCCTGGTGGCCGCCTTCGTGGTCACGGCCTTGGTGGGTGTGCTGCTGGAGAGAACCCTGATCCGCCAGCTCTATGGCAGACCGCTGGAAACCTTGCTCGCCACCTGGGGGGTGAGCCTGATCATGGTGCAGCTGATCCGCAGTGTCACCACCGCCATGATCGCCGCGATCGTGGCCGGGGTGCTGCTTGGACTACTGGCCGTGCGTTTTCTCGCCGCCAGGTTTGCCGAGTACCCCTTCTTCCCCTATCTGCGCGGCGTGGTGTGGGCCGCCGCCCTTGGCGTGGGCCTCGCAATTAATGGGGCCCTCGCTAGCGTTCGCCCCCTGGCCAGCGCCTGGTTTGGCCCGCGCAACATCGATGTCACCGCCCCCAAATGGCTTCAGGGCAGCTGGGGCAAGATCGCCGGCATCGAACTGCCCGGCATCCGCATCTTCATCATTCTGCTGTCGGTTGCTCTGCTGCTAGCGATGCTCTGGTTCCTGCGCAAGAGCGTGTGGGGTCTGCGCATGCGCGCCGTCACCCAGAACCGCCAGATGAGCAATTGCCTCGGCATCCCCACCGACCGGGTCGACAGCATCACCTTCGGGATCGGCTCCGGCCTAGCCGGCGTGGCCGGCGTCGGCATTACCCTGCTGGGTTCGGTAGGTCCGAACCTCGGTGCCGCTTACATCGTGTCATGCTTCATGGTGATCGTACTAGGTGGGGTGGGCAACCTCACCGGCACGGTGATCGCCTCATTGCTGCTCGGCATCCTTCAATCGGTGATCGGCTCCGGCTCAATCCTGATCGCCTTCCCCGATCTGCCCGCCAGCGTGAAGGGTGTGGTGGAATTCTTTGCCACCACCAGCATGTCGCTGGTGTTGGTGTTTACCTTCATCATCGCCTTCCTGCAGTTTCGTCCTAACGGCATGTTCCCCCAAAAGGGGCGTTCCGTTGAGGTCTGATCCTACTCCATCTGCTGTATCCAGTCGCTGTAGTCAGCCTTGAAAAACTTCAAACGCCTGCTTCCCTGGATCCTGCTGGCGATCGCTTTTTTCATCCTCCCGGCAATCCTCGACGATTTCCGTCTCAACCTCTTCGGCCGCTACTTCTCCCTGGCCATCACAGCCCTGGCGATCGATCTGATCTGGGGTTACACCGGCCTGCTTAGCCTCGGCCAGGGCATTTTCTTCTCGCTCGGTGGTTACGCTGTAGCGATGCACCTGATGCTCAACACCAAGAGTGAGGCAGGCGGCAATGGCATTCCCAAGTTTTTCGAGAACTACGGTGTGGATCAGCTGCCGTTCTTCTGGCAGCCCTTCTGGTCGCCAATGTCCACGCTGATACTGCTCTGGCTGGTGCCGGCCGTCGTGGCTGGTCTGGTGGGCTATCTGATCTTCAGGAACCGCATCAAAGGTGTGTATTTTTCGATCATCACCCAGGCGGCTCTGATGGTCTTCTATCACTTCTTCAACGGCCAACAGAAGCTGATCAACGGCACCAATGGTCTCAAAACCAGCACCACTGAAATCTTCGGGCAGCTGGTTGGTTCTCCTGACCTGCAGGGCTGGTTCTACCGCATCACGGTGCTGTTGCTGCCGCTGGCGTTCCTGGCCTGCCGATACTTCACCAGCGGCCGCTTCGGCGATGCACTGATCGCCATCCGAGACGACGAGGTTCGCTTGCGCTTCACCGGCTTCAACACGGTGCCCTACAAAACCATCGTGTTCATCGTGGCCGGTCTGCTCTGCGGGGTTTCGGGTGCGCTCTATACCGTTCAGTCGGGTATCGTGTCGCCCCAGTACATGACGATCGCCATGTCGATCGAAATGGTGATCTGGGTCGCTGTGGGCGGCCGGGGCACCCTGGTGGGCCCGATCATCGGCGCAGTGCTGGTGAACTATCTGCGCAGCCTTGTGAGCGAGGCGCTGCCTGAGATGTGGTTGTTCGTGCAGGGGGCGCTCTTCATCTTCGTGGTGGTGTTGATGCCCGATGGCATTTATGGCTGGTTCACCAAGGGCGGCTTCACCCGCCTTCTGGCCGCCTTCGGTTTGGCGCCCCGCACGGCCACCTACCCCCAGCTCGATTTGGAGGTGGCCCCGGCCAGCGAGGGCCGCGTGATCTCCAACGACTGATCCCATCCGCCTGCCTTCGCTCTCCCCAGCTCACGCACCATGACCACCCCCTTGCTTGAGATCGACGACGTCAGCGTCAGCTTCGATGGCTTCTTCGCCCTCACGGATTTCTCGCTGCGCCTGATGCCGGGTGAGCTCCGCTCGGTGATCGGACCCAACGGCGCTGGCAAGACCACCTTTCTCGATGTGATCACCGGCAAGGTGAAGCCCCTCAAGGGGAGCGTCACCTTCCGAGGTGAGACCCTGGTGGGCCTGAGCGAGCACAAGATTTCCCAGCTGGGCATCGGCCGCAAGTTCCAGACACCGCGCGTGTTCGAGAACCTCGAGGTGATCCGCAACCTCGAGCTTGCGGCCTCCCCCTCCAAGGGCCCCTTCGCGCTGCTCACCCAGGGCATTCCGTCCAGGGTGCGCGATGAGGTGCAGCGCCTTCTCGACTACGTTGGCCTTGGCCCCTATGCCAAGGTGCAGGCCGGCTCCCTTTCCCACGGCCAGAAGCAGTGGCTGGCGATCGCCATGCTGGTGGCCCAGTCGCCTCAGGTGCTGCTGCTTGATGAGCCGGTGGCCGGTCTCACTGACGAGGAGACGGTGCGCACCGCCGAGCTGATCAAATCCCTCGCGGGAGATCACACCGTGCTGGTCATCGAGCACGACATGGAGTTCATCCGCGACCTGAACGCCTCCGTGACCGTTCTGCACCAGGGCAGCGTGCTCACCGAGGGGAGCCTTGATGAGGTGCAGAACGATCCCCGCGTGATCGAGGTGTATCTCGGCCAGGCCGAGGACTGAGCCCGCCGCTTTTCCTGCTAACCGACCGCAACCAGCCATGATCAGCCAAGCTCCGGCACCGGCCACCGCCCGCGGCACGCTCCTGCGGGTGAGCGGTGTGAATGTGTACTACGGCGAGAGCCACATCCTGCGCAACGTGGATCTCAAGATCCCCGAAGGCGAAATGGTCTGCCTGATCGGTCGCAATGGTGTGGGCAAGACCACCTTCCTCAAGACGTTGATTGGCCTGCTGCATCACAAGTCCGGCACCATCGACTATGAGGGCAGCCAGCTGCTGAGCGAGCCGCCTTACCAGCGGGCGCGCCGCGGCATCGGCTACGTATCCCAGGGGCGGGACATCATTCCCCAGCTCACGGTGAAGGAGAACCTGCTGCTAGGCATGGAGGCCCTGCCCGGCGGCCTGGCCCGCAACCGCCACATTGATCCACTGGTGTTCGATCTGTTCCCGATCCTCGAGAAGTTCCTGGCCCGCAAGGGTGGCGACCTCAGCGGCGGCCAGCAGCAGCAGCTTGCCATCGCCCGTGCCTTGCTCGGCAAGCCCAAGCTGCTGCTGCTCGATGAGCCCACCGAGGGCATCCAGCCCTCGGTCATTCTCGACATCGAGCGGGCCGTGCATCGCATCATGAATGAGACGGGCATCAGCGTGTTGCTGGTGGAGCAGCACCTGCACTTTGTGCGCCAGTCGAGCTACTACTACGCCATGCAGCGTGGTGGCATCGTGGCCAGCGGCCCCACCACCAGCCTCAGCGATGCGGTGGTGAAGGAGTTCCTCACGGTGTGATCGGCGCCCAAGGCTGCAAGCACCAAAGAGCTGCAAATCAAAGCCCCGGTCTGCTCAGCGGCAGACCGGGGCTTTTTGTTGACTAATCGCTGGGTTGCTAGCCAGCAGCTCAGCAGTCGCGGTTCAGCATCCAGGGACGGGTGCCGCTGGCCTCGCGCAGGCGCGGTTTGGATTCGCTGCCCACGGTCTTACGCACCATGCGCGGTTCGCTGCTCTCCACCTTCAGCCGCAGCGGGCCGCAGAGTGACATCGGCGGGCTGAACACCCGGTTGCCGGCTTCGCCGCAGGCGGGGCACTCGGTGGCGGTGCGGCGCTCGCTAATTGAGCGCCACACCTCATAGTTTTCACAGCCGTTGCTGCAGCTGAATTCGTAAACGGGCACTGGAGGGAAAGGGGCGAGTGGAAGTGGTCGGCGGGAAGGGCTGCGGCCTGGGCCATGGAAAAGGGACCATGGGTTCCCCACGCGAGGGGCCATGGTCCTGTGACTCGTGCCGCTCAGCGGGGCAGGATGTCCTGGTCGAAGATGCTGGTGGGCAGGGCCAGGGTGGCGCAGGCATTGGGGATGTCCACGATGCCGCTGATCCTGCCCTCCACCGGGGCGCAGCTGAGCAGCAGGTAGGCCTGCTCGCCGGTGTAGCCGAACCGCTTCAGGTATTCGATGGCGTTGAGGCAGGCACGCCGGTAGGCGATGTGCACATCCATGTAGTATTGCTTGCCCTCGAACTCATCCACAGAGATGCCTTCGAACACCAGGTAGTCGGTGTAGTGGGGTTCCACCGGGCTGGTCTTGAACATCGGATTGACCATCCCATACTTCGCCATGCCGCCCTTGATGATCTCGACGTGGAGGTCGAGATAGCCGGACATCTCGATGGCGCCGCAGAAGGAGATCTCGCCATCCCCCTGGGAGAAGTGGATGTCGCCCATCGAGAGTTTCGCCCCTTCCACATACACCGGGAAGTAGATGCGGGTGCCCTTGGTGAGGTTCTTGATGTCGCAGTTTCCGCCGTGCTCCCTGGGCGGCACCGTGCGGGCTGCTTCGTTGGCCACCCGCTCGAACTCGCTGGCGGGGAGGGTGCCGAGGATGGCGCTGTTGGGATTGGGCAGGGCCGCCAGCACCGGCTCGCTGCCGGAGAGGCCGGCGCCGTAGGTGCGGCGGTCGGGGGCGGTCTTCACCAGCTCCGTCTCGCGACGGTTCCATTCGTTCAGCAGCTCCTGGGAGGGGGCGCAGCCGATCAGGCCAGGGTGGGTGATACCCGCGAAACGGACACCGGGAATGTGGCGGGAGGAGGTGTAGATGCCTTCGAGATCCCAGATGGCCTTGGCGGCCTTGGGGTAGTGATCAGTGAGGAAGCCGCCACCGTTCTCCTTGGCGAAGATGCCCGTGAAGCCCCACTCATCCCCCTGCAGGGCGCCGACATCGAGAATGTCGACCACCAAGATGTCGCCGGGCTGGGCGCCGTTGACCCAGATCGGGCCGCTCAGGACGTGAACAACCTCGAGATTCACATCCTCGATGTCCTTTGGATCGTCATTGTTCTTGATCTGGCCATCGGTCCAGTCCTTGCATTCGATTCGGAACACATCTCCAGGATTCACCGATGCCACGGCAGGGATGTCTGGATGCCAGCGGTTGTGCCCGGGCATGTCCTGCTGATCCATCGGCTTGGTGAGATCAACGGAAAAAAGTGTTTTGGGCATCGAGCAAGCGATACGCAGCTAACTCAACCTAAAGGATCAGTTGCGTATCGAAAGTGTCTGTTACTACAGAAGACTGACGGATAATACCCGCTTGATTGGAGTGAAATAAGAATCATTCTCATGCCCGGAGCTGCGATCTAGCAGGTCTCGGTCGCTGGTTGATCAGGTGTCGTTGAAATCACCTTTGCGGCAGAGATTATCCTTCAATCGAGAGACCCAAGCGCTCGGGTCCAGCGTGCCTATTTGTTCGGTGCGACCATCAAAATGGAAAAGAAATTGCCAGCGATCCTTGTTTAGAGATGTACTCTGGGCGTTGAGATCACTGATCGGATCTCCGTAGATGTTGTCATAAACCTGCCAGCCTGGCTCTCCCTCGATGCTGCAGATTGCAGTGGTTTCATACATCTGGCCCTTGGCGTCACCGGCTCTTGAGGTGACCTTCACGACACCCTTGTGCAGCCCATTGGCAATGCCCGGCCTGAACGCCCGCACCAGCTCAACCCGACTGCCCTCGGTCTCTACCAGCAGGTCGCCCGGTTTTGCGTTCTGAATCGCCACTTCCTTAGGGGTGGAGCTGCACCCGGCCAAGGCGAGGCCTGCACAGGCCAGGAGTCCTGCCAGGTGCTTCCGAGCCAACAGACCCCCCACAGCGTCGGGCAATGTGATCGATCTACTCTCCAGCCAGCCTATGACTACACCAGTAGCCCCTCCCAGAGCTCTTCGACCCCATCGGGCACGGGCAGGTCGGTGGCGCCGCAACGCCGGATCGGGCGGGCGCCCAGGCTGTTGATCAGCAGGGCCGCCGCGCTCTCCAGCAGGCCCGCCACAGACAGCCGCTCCTCCCGCACCAGCCCTAGGGCCAGGCCGACTGGTACTACGCCAAGCAGAAGGGCGGGGTGGTGGCCAGTGGCTCCACCAGCGACCTCAGCAAGGACGTGGTGGAGCGCTTCCTGAGCGTCTGACCAGGCCGGCGGCTGCCGGCCTCAGCTGATCCCGACTTGCAGCAGTCGCTGCCACAGGGCCTTGGCCTCGGCGGCGGCGCTGCCCGCTCCGGCTGACGCCCCTGCCCATCCCAGGGGCGTCTCGCCCAGGTGGCTGATCGGCCGGCAGCTCAGGCTGTTCAGCAGCAGGGCGCCGCTGCTGTGGTGCAGCGCAGCTTCGCCCAGAGCCCCCAGGCCGGCCTCCTGCGCCAGTCCCAGCTCCAGGGCCCGGGCGCGCATCACCCCGGGCAGGCAGCCGCTGGCCAGCGGCGGGGTGAGCCAGCGCCCCTCCTGCCGCACCAGCAGGGTGGCGGCGGTGCCGCAGCAGAGGCCCCCGGCGCTGCTGGCCAGCAGCGCGTCGTCGGCCCCGGCCGCTTCGGCCTGGCGCCGGGCCTGGATCGCCGGTCCGTAGGCGAAGGTCTTGCAGCGGCTGAGCAGGCTGGTGGCGCTGCGCACTTCCGTGGGGCTCACGATCACCCGCACCGGCTCGAAGGTGGGGGTGGCAGCGCTGAGCTGCAGCCAGAAGCGGTGGCGGCAGCGCTCCGGGATGCCGATGCCCCGGCTTGCCCTGCCAGCTGAGCCCCGGCTCCAGTTGAGCCGGAGGGCTCCCTGCCGGATGCCGCTGCGCTGCACCGCCTCGTCGATCAGCGGCGCCAGCTGGGCGGCGGTGGGTGGCGCCTCCATCCCCAGCAGCGCCGCGCCCTGGCGCCAGCGCGCCAGGTGCGCCGTCAGGAGCCGGGCTCGGCCGTCGCTCACCATCAGTGTTTCAAACAGGCCATCCGCCAGCAGCAGGCCCCGATCGTCGAGGGGTAGGGCCAGCGCCGCGGGGTCCCCCCAGCACCCCCGAGCCTCCGGGCTGTCGATCCAGGCGATCGCGGTGCTGGCGGCTGGGTGGGGCATCGGGGCGGTTGACCGGGGGCGGTGCAGGGGCGGTTCAGGAGACATGCGCGCCGCTCAGGGCCTGCAGCAGCGGTTGCAGTTTCCAGCCGAGTTCCTCGGCCTCCGCCATCGGGTCGGAGTCGGCGACGATGCCGCAGCCCGCGTGGGCACGCAGCCGGCGCCCCTGCACGAACAGCGATCGGATCAGGATGTTGCTGTCCAGGCCCCCGCGGCCATCGAGCCGGAACAGGCTGCCGCAGTAGGCATCCCGGGCCACCGGCTCCAGGCCGCTGAGCCGCTGGCAGGCGCGGATCTTGGGAGCACCGGTGATCGATCCCCCCGGCCAGCAGGCCCGCAGCAGCTCCGCCGCCCCCAGGCCGGCGCGCAGCTGCCCCTGCACCACCGAGGTGAGGTGATGCACCTGGCTGTAGCTCTCCAGCCCCACCAGCTGCGGCACCTGCACCGAACCGGGACGGCACACCCGGCCCAGGTCGTTGCGCAGCAGATCCACGATCATCACGTTCTCCGCCCGGTCCTTGGGGCTGCTCACCAGCTCGGCCGCCGCCGCGGCATCGGCCCGGGGGTCGCGGTGGCGGGGACGGGTGCCCTTGATCGGTCGGGTTTCCACCAGCCCCTGGGGATCCAGCTGCAGGAAGCGCTCGGGTGAGGCCGAGAGGATCGCTTCCCCTGCCGCCGCCACTCCAGCGATGGCCAGGCCGGCGAAGGGGGCCGGGCAGTGGCGGCGCAGCCGGCCGTAGAGCGCCAGCAGGCTCTCGGTATCGGCGGGGCTGTCGAGCCACTGCTCGCAGCAGGCGGTGAGGTTGGCCTGAAACAGATCCCCCGCGGCGATCCAGGCCTGCAGCCGCCGCACCCCCTCCGCAAAACCGGCCGGATCGGTGTGCCAGCGCCAGCCCTCCAGCGGCACCGCGATGCCCTCTGGAAGGGCCCGGGGCTGGCAGGCCTGGATCCGGGCGGCCAGCCGCGCCAGCCGCTCCGGGTCGTGGCCTTCGAGCCACAGCTGCCGCTGGCGGTGGTCGAACACCAGCACCGGGTCGGCCTTCATGGCCCAGAGCTGGGCCATCTCCGGCTCGGGCCAGTGCGCGCCAGGCTCCAGCCAGGCGCCGGCCCCGTAGCCCAGCCAACCCAGCCAGGCTCCCCCCTCCGCTTCCAGTTCGGCCAGCACGGCAAACGGGTCGGCGCTGCCGGGCTGATGCGGCAGCCCGCGGCACACCCGCTCCTCCAGGGGTTCCACGGCCAGCACGCTGCGCGCTCCCTGGGCAGAGCCATCGCCGTCCAGCCACACCAGTCCGGATCGCTCCAGGTCCGGCAGCAGGGCGGCCAGCAGGGACAGGGGGTCGCACCAGGGAAGGTGCTGGCGCAGCACAGGACTCATGCTGGCGCGCTGCCGGTGGCCCCACTGGCCAGATCCGGCCGGCCGGCCTGGATCAGGGCGGCGTCGCGGATGCGGCAGCTGTCACAGCGGCCACAGGGCACGGCTCCGCCGCTGTAGCAGCTCCAGGTGCTGGCGATCGGCACCTCCAGCCGCAGGGCCTCCTGCACGATCTGGGTCTTGCTCCAGCGCACCAGCGGCGCCCACAACGCGGTGCCATGGCCTTCCCGCCCCGCCTTGCTGGCCAGATCGGCCAGGGTCTGGAAGGCATCGAGATAGTCGGGCCGGCAGTCGGGATAGCCGGAATAGTCGACGGCGTTCACGCCGAGCACCAGCCGCTCGGCCGCGCGGGCCTCCGCCAGGCTCAGCCCCAGGGCGATGAACACCGTGTTGCGGCCCGGCACGTAGGTGCTGGGGATCACCCCCTCCTGCAACCCGTCGCTGGGAACGGGAATGGCGGTGTCGGTGAGGGCGGACCCCCCCCAGGCGGCCAGGTTCACGGCGATCGTGTGGTGCTCCACCAGCCCCAGGCTCCGGGCCACGCTGGCGGCGGCCTCCAGCTCCCGCCGGTGGCGCTGGCCGTAATCCAACGACAGGCCGATCACCTGATACCCGGCCTCGATGGCCAGGGCCGCGGCCGTGGCCGAATCCAGGCCGCCGGAGAGCAGGGCGATGGCGGTGGGCTGGGGGGACATGGCTGGGGAAGACGGGCTGTCGGCCCATGCAGGGACGCAGATCCCGGGGGCACGCTGGGCAGAACTCCATCTTCCCCAATGCCGGCGGGGAGCGTTGTCGCCACCATGGGAGCCAGCTCGCGGATCGACCGATGGGAATCAGGGGGATGGGGGCCATTGCTGCGGCCTTGGCCCTGCTGGGCGCCGGGCTGCCGGCGGCGGCCGTGCCCCGGCTCGACCTCAAGCCCTATCCGGCCGCAGGGGCGGGCGAGAGCCGCTGGGTGATTCAGCTGCCTGGTGTGCTGCGGCCGAGCCCGGATCCGGCGATCTCCGCCAATCCGGCCGACTGGCGGGTGGAGCTGATCGTGGGCAAGGAGATGACGGTCGACTGCAACGGGCCCCGCCTCCAGGGCCGCATCCGCCAGGAAAGCGTGAAGGGCTGGGGATACCCGATCGTGCGGGTGAGCGATGTGGCGATCGGCCCCAGCACCCTCATGGCCTGTCCGCCGGACCGGGGTCCGCGCCAGGCCTTCGTGCCCATCGGCGGCAAGCCCTTCGTGGTGCCCTACAACGCCAGCCTGCCGATCGTGCTCTACGCCCCCCGCGATCTGCAGGTGCGCTGGCGGCTCTGGAAGGCGGAGACCCGCCAGCAGCCTGCCCAGCGGCTCTGACGGCAGGTCTCCCGTCTCACGGCAGACTCGATCGCAAGAGGGCCTCAGCGCACGCCGAGCCACTTGTGGCTCTGCAGGCTGAGGCGCCAGGCCGGGTGGCTGCGCACGTAGGCCACCGCCAGCGCCTGGCCCTCCGCGCTCTGCCAGCCCGGCTGCAGCAGCAGGCTGGGGCCGGGTCTGGGGCCAGGGTCGCCACCATTGATCCGGGCCTGTTGGGCCTGCGCGGCCATCGCCTCGGCGAAGGCGAGGTCGGCCGGTCCATGCACCACCACCTTGAGTTCATCGCAGGCGGCCAGCGCCGCCGGCGTGGGGGGGCGATGAGCCTTCGGCGAGAGGGTGATCCAGTCGAACCGGCCGGAGAGGGGGTCGACGCCGCTGGTTTCCAGGTGCAGGGGCAGGCCTGCGCCGGCCAGCTCCTCGCAGAGCGCATCAAGGTTGTGATGCAGGGGCTCGCCGCCGGTGATCACCACGAAGGCCGCCCCGGCCTCGCCGGCCTCTCGCACCGCCGCGGCCAGCTCCGGCAGGGCCATCTCCGGGTGGTGACCCGCAGGCCAGGAGACCTTCGTATCGCACCAGTCGCAACCCACCGTGCAACCCGCCAGGCGCACGAACAGGGCACTGCGCCCGGCATGGAGTCCTTCACCCTGGAGGGAGTGGAAGATCTCCACCACCGGCAGGGCTGGCGGGGCGTCCATGGCGGCAGGGGGGCGCTGTCCTCAACCTAGGGAACCTGCGCCCGCGGCGTCCGGGAGCACAGGGCATCCCGGCCCACCGTTGCCAGGATGAGCCGATCCTGCCTGCGACGATGGCCCTCCCGGACGGCTCCAAGCTGGCGCGCTATCGCCTCCTGCGTCCCTATCTCCGCCAGGAGGTGCTGGAGGAGGTGCTGCAGGCTGTCCCCCTTGAAGGCGAGGAGCAGGCGGCCGCCCGCCGCCAGTTCCTGGTGGATCAGCGACTCCAGAGTGATGAGGACCTGGCGGAGTACTGCGCCCGCCACCAGCTGTCCCCGGACGATCTGGACTACCTGATCACCTATCCGGTGAAGATCTGGAAAATCTGTCAGGACCATTTCGCTCCGCGCGCTGAATCGCGCTTTCTGGCCCGCAAGACCCACCTTGATCAGATGGTGTACAGCCTGCTGCGCACGGAGGATGCCGGGCTGGCACGGGAGCTGTTTCTGCAGGTGCGCGAAGGGGAGCAGAGCTTTTCCGAGTTGGCGGCGGCCTATGCCGAAGGGCCTGAGCGCGCGACGCGGGGGATCATCGGCCCGGTGCCCCTCAGCCAGGGGCATCCGCTGTTGGTGGACCGGTTGCGCAGCGCGGAACCTGGCGCCCTCCTGGAGCCATTTCAGATCGAGAATTGGTGGGTTCTGGTGCGACTGGAGACCTATGTTCCTGCCAGCTTCGGGCCGGATGTGGCGGATGCCATGACCCAGGAGATGCTCGATGAGTGGCTGGAAGAGCAAGTGGATCGGCGCCTGAAAGATCTGCCCCTGTTACCTATTTCTGCATCGGGCTGATGGGGCCACCTTGATGATTGCTTGGCTGCCATGAATGGACTTGCCCTGATCGTCATCCTCTCCTTCTGCCTGTCGCATGCCCCTCGCTGATCCCTCGCTGCTGGCCGACCATCCCGCGTTCCGCGGCCTGGAGGAGCAGA
>VGPU01000015.1 GCA_016882525.1 Cyanobacteria bacterium M_surface_10_m2_119
AGGGTGGCACCAGCCCGTTTCGCAGCGGAGGTGATGGTGTCCCTGAGGAAAGCTTCGTCGTCGAGCCTGGAGCTGTCGCAGTGATAGAGCTCGAGGATGCAGTGTTTGCCCACCGTGTCGGAGACGGCGTTGGCAGGGGCGGCGCTGGTGGCGCTCCATCCAGGGTTGGGGTGGAGGGCTTGAAGGGTCTGGACCATCGAGGGTCAAGGCATGAAGAAAGCAATGTAAGCCCATTGCCTGTGTTGCGCCGCACATTCACTGCGCTGCAGCAGCCTGCGGACGCTTGACTCCAGGGGCCTGATTGGAGCAGGCCTCCCCTGCCCTGCCGCCGATGACTGCCAACCCGCCCGCCACCGCCCCGGTGCTGGTGGTGAATGCCGGCAGCTCCAGCATCAAGCTGGCGCTCTGTGAGCGCGATGGCGGTCGACGCCTGTGGCAGGAGCAGCGGACCTGGGGGGTCCCTGAGGGGGGGGAGGGTCAGCCCCTCGAGGCGTTGCTGGACCAGTGGCTGGCGCCCCTGCTCAGCCAGGCGGAGCCGCCCCCGTCACTGGTGGTGCATCGCCTGGTGCATGGCAGCTCCCGGTTCACAGCCCCCACCCTGCTCACGGAGGAGGTCTGCGCCGCCCTGGCCGACCTGGTGCCTCTGGCGCCACTGCATAACGGTCCGGCGCTCGCGGTGATCCGCTGGCTCGTGGATCGCCCGGGCCTGGAGCAGTGGGCCTGTTTCGACATGGCGTTTCACGCCACCCTGCCGGAGGAGGCCTTCACCTATGCCATTCCCCAGGCCTGGCGGCAGCAGGGCCTGCGCCGCTTCGGCTTCCACGGGCTCAATCACCAGCATGTGGGGGAGACGGCCGCCCGCAGTCTCAAGCCCCCCCTGCGGTTGATCAGCTGCCATCTCGGCGCCGGCTGCTCCCTGTGTGCGATCGCCATCGGCGCCGACGGGGTGCCCCGCAGCGTCGACACCACGATGGGGTTCACGCCCCTGGAGGGCCTGGTGATGGCCAGTCGCAGTGGCAGCGTCGATCCTGGGCTGCTGCTCCATCTGCTGCGCTCGGGGGTGGAGGCGACCGCGCTCGACCACGCCCTCAACCGTCGCAGCGGCCTGCTTGGGCTCTCCGGCCTCACCGGTGACATGCGCGAGCTCCGCAGCCAGGCCGCGGCCGGCCATCGGGGTGCCGCCCTGGCTCTGGCGGTGTTTCGCCATCGCCTGCTGCAGGGCATCGGCGCGATGGCGGCCAGCCTCGGCGGCGTCGACGCCATCGCGCTCACGGGGGGGATCGGTGAGCACGACCATGCCCTTGCCCTGGAGCTGGAGGATGCCCTGGGCTGGCTCGAACCCCTGCACTGGCTGCGGATTCCCGCCGACGAAGAGGGGCTGATGGTGCGCCAGTGCGTGGCGGCCCGGGTTGGAGCTGCCCCGGCTTGAGCTGGCCTTAACCGGCCTGGCACCAGACCTTCCCAGGCTGGGTGCAGAACCGCCGAACGCTCCCGGCCCGCCATGGATGCCCCCTCCGCCGATGCGCTGATCCTTCGCAGCATGGAGCTGCTGGCTCACCACGGCACCACCCGCTCCGTGGAGCCCGGGGAGGTGATCTTCGCGGCCGGCGAGCCCGGGGACACGTTCTTCGGCGTGCTGGAGGGAGCGGTGCAGCTCAGCTGGGGCGACGGTGCCCAGGCGGAGCAGCTTGGCCCCGGCCGATGCTTCGGGGAAGGGGCGCTCGTGCAGCCATCCCACACCCGCCACGGCACCGCCAGGGCCCTGGAGCTGCTCGCCTCCCTGGAGGGGCGGCTGCAGGATCTGCGGCGGGGTTAGTCGGGCGTTAACGCTCGCTCGTCAGGGTTGGCCCAGCCCCCCCATTCCGCCATGACCCAGGTCGTGTCCCTTTCCGAGGCCGAAGCCTTCGCTGCCATCCCCCTGGCGGCCGTGTGCTGCGACCAGACCTTTGCCCGCGAGGAAGCGGCCTTGATCCGGGAGCAGCTGATGAGCCGCTCGCCCTACCGCACGATGGAGCCCTATGCCCTGGGCCTTCTCATCTCGGGTCTGCTGCAGCGCCTGCGCACCGAGGCCTGGCAGGGCCTCGTGGCAGCAGCGGTCCCCCTTCTGAACATCTCCCAGCAGGAAACGGCCTTCGCGCTGGCCTGCCAGCTGATTCACTGCGACCGTGTTGTGAGCGCCTCTGAGGTGGAGTTTCTCCACGGCCTGGCTGTCGCTCTCTGCCTCAGCCCGTCCAGGTCCCATCAGATCATGGAGGTGTGCGCTCTGCTGAACCGCGACTGTCTGGCCGAATGACCCCGCGCAGCGTCCAGGCCTACATCGAAGAGGTGCCCCACTGGGATGGCGGGGCCACCCTCACGGGCCCTCCCCTCTCAGGCATGCAGTGGCTGGTGTGGTCGCTGGCCACCGCGGGCAAGTTCTTCGAGGGCCTGATCGTGTTCATGGGTGGGATCGCCCTGCCTCTGGTGGCCGAGCAGTTCGCCATGACCAGCACCGACAAGGGTCTGGTGACGGCGGCCACCCTGGCGGGCATCCTGATCGGAGCCCTGGCCCTGGGAGGGTTGGCCGACCGCTTCGGCCGCAAGCCGGTGTTCATCGGTGAGATGGTGCTGCTGGCGGTGGCGTTGCTGGCTGCAGCCTGCAGCCCTGGCACGACCGCTCTGGTGGCGGCCCTGTTTGTGATCGGCCTGGCCCTGGGCGCCGACTATCCCACCGCCCACCTGGTGATCTCCGAGAGCATCCCGGCAGCGGTGCGGGGACGGCTGGTGCTGGGTGCCTTCAGCTTCCAGGCGCTGGGTGCGGTGCTGGGCACCGCCATCGCCGCCGTGGTGCTGGCCAGCGCTCCCAATCTGAATGCCTGGCGCATCTTCTACCTGCTGCCGGTGGCGCCGGTGGTGTGGGGCCGGCTGTTCCTGCCGGAGAGCAGCCACTGGCTGGTGAGCCAGGGCAAGGTGGAGAGGGCCGAACACCAGCTGCGCAAGCTGCTCGGCCGCAAGGATGTGCAGCTGCTCGCCGTGGAGATCGCCGAGGAGGGCCGAATCCAGCGCAGCAGCGACTGGCGCAGCCTGTACCGCGGCAAGCTGCAGCGCGCCACGATCCTGGCCTCGGTGCCCTGGTTCCTCCAGGACCTTTCCACCTACGGCATCGGCATCTTCACGCCGGTGATCATCGCGGCGGCCTTCGGAGCCTCGGCCAAGGAGCACACCGTGGCCGCCGTGATCCACAACGACCTGCTCGGCGCCCGCGGCACCGCCCTGGTGGATCTGGGATTTCTGGTGGGGATTGCCTGTGCCATCGCCCTGGCCGACCGCTGGGGCCGCATCCCGCTCCAGATCATCGGCTTCGTGGGCTGTGCCCTGGGGCTGCTGCTCGCCGCCGCCGGCAGCCTGGGGGGCCAGAGCAACCTGCCGGTGATCGTGGCCGGCTTCGTGCTCTTCCAGTTCATGACCAACCTCGGCCCGAACGCCCAGACCTACCTGCTGGCCGGCGAGGTCTTCCCCACCCCGGTGCGCGGCCTGGGGGCGGGCCTTGCCGCCGCCACCGGCAAGGTGGGGGCGGTGCTCACCGCCTTCCTGTTCCCGATCCTGCTGGCCGACTGGGGCACGGAACGGCTGCTGCCCCTGCTGGCCATCACCTCCCTGGTGGGGGCCGCCATCACCTGGGCCTACCGGATCGAGACCACCGGCAAGGCCATGGATGCGATCTAGGTGGACGCGATTTAGGTGGATGCGATTGAGGTGGACGCGATCTCGGTGAATGCGTCCTGCGCCCTCAGCGTTTCACCCCGGGGATGAAGCGGCGCTCGTGCTGAGCGCCGGCCAGCATGCGGTTCCAGTAAAGAGCAGGCAGGATCTTGCGCTTCACAAACCACATGCTCCAGCGCTCCTTGGTGGGATCGAGCGGGAACGAGGGGGTGGGCTCGGCCTTATAGTTGAACTCGGCCATGATCGTCTTGCCGTAGCCGGTGATCAGCGGGCAGCAGCTGTAGCCGTCGTAGGCGGCCTCCAGGGGCAGACCATCGAGGTGGGCGAGCAGGTTGGCCACCACCACCGGCGCCTGGCCACGCACGGCGGCGGCGGTTTTCGAGTTGGGCATGCCGCTCACATCGCCCAGGGAGAACACGTTCGGGTAGCGCACGTGCTGGAGGTTGTACTGGTCCACCTCCACGAAGCCCGCGCCGTTGGCCAGGGGGCTGGTGGCCACCACATCGGGGGCGGCCATCGGCGGGGTCACGTGCAGCAGGTCGTAGGGGATCACCTCCTCGCGGGTGGCCTCTCCCTCCGTGACGCTGAACACCGCTTCTTTCCTATCGGCGCGCACGGCGGTGAGCACGTGGTTGTAGCGGGCGTCGATGCCCTTGCGGGCCACCACCTCCCGCAGGGGAGCCGCATAGGTGGGGATGCCGAAGATGCCCGGGGTGGCGGTGGCATAGATCACCTTGGCGTTGAGCCGCTTCTTCTTGAAGACGTCGTCGGCCAGGTAGGCGATCTTCTGGGGCGCGCCGGGGCACTTGATTGGCATCGGCGCACAGGTGAACACGGCATTGCCGCCCTTGAACGCCTGGATGGCCTCCCAGGTGTAGGGGGCGAAGTCCTTGCTGTAGTTGCTGCACACGCCGCCCTGGCCCAGGGCATCCGTGAGCCCTTGGATCTTGTCCCAGCAGAGCTTGAGGCCAATGGCCACGATCAGCACGTCGTAGCTGAGGGTGTCGCCGGCGGTGGTGGTGACGCTGTTGTGATCGGGATCAAAGCCAGCAACCCCGGCCTGAATCCAGTGCACTCCTGAAGGGATCAGGTCTCGTTCGGCGCGCCTGGTTTCCTCGAGGCTGAACACCCCGCCCCCCACCAGGGTCCATCCCGGTTGGTAGTAGTGCTCGCCGGAGGGCTCCAGGATCGTCACCTCGAGCGACGGGCGCGCTCGCCTGAGCTGGGCGGCAACGGTGATGCCGGCGGCACCGCCGCCAACGATCAGGATCGGGTGGTGGGCCATGGCAGGTGCGGGGGCTGCAGCGGAGGGTGCAGCGCTGGCGGGTGGTGAACTGATTCAGTCACAGATTTAGTCCCGCGCCAGGGGTGGCGCTTGGCATTGCAGCGATGTGTCGCAGCCTCCTGGCACCCCCGGCCCGGCTCAGATGGCCGGCTGCTCCACTTCGCGCTTGAGCAGGGCGTAGAGGTAGTCGGGCGACTTGTAGCGGCCGGGCAGACATTTCTGCAGCAGGCTCAGCCGCTCCCAGCACACCGTGCGCTGGATGGCTTCGAAGCTGCGGCCGTCGCGGATCAGCAGGCGCAGGGCCTTGCAGTAGGTGGGATACCCAGCCTCCAGTTCCCCGATCGTGAGCTTGGCAGCAGCGGCCATGGGGCACTGGCGATTCCATCGACCTTAGGAAGGCGCGTGCGGCCGCCAGGGGGCTCCCGGTCACGGAGGCTCCGGCTCGACACGAATCCTTACGGGATGCCCTCTGGCAGGGTGGATCCAGCCGATCTCCGCTGCCCATGGCTGCCCGGCAGCTCACCATTCGCCAGCCCGACGACTGGCACGTGCACCTGCGGGACGGGGCGATGCTGCAGGCCGTGGCCCCGGCCACGGCCGCCCAGTTCGCCCGGGCGATCGTGATGCCCAACCTCAGGCCGCCGGTCACCACCGTGGCCGCTGCCAGCGCCTACCGGGAGCGCATCCGGGCGGCCCTGCCGGATGGCAGTGGCTTCACGCCACTGATGACGGCCTATCTCACGGACACCATTGATCCGGAGGAGATCGAGCGGGGCTTCGGCGAGGAGGTGTTCACCGCCTGCAAGCTCTACCCCGCCGGCGCCACCACCAACTCCGATTCCGGCGTCACGGCGATCGATCGGATCGAGCCGGTGCTGGCAGTGATGGAGCGGATCGGCATGCCGCTGCTGATCCACGGCGAGGTCACCGATGCCGAGATCGACATCTTTGATCGCGAGGCGGTGTTCATCGAGCGGGTGCTGGAGCCGCTGCTGGCGCGCCATCCGGGCCTGAAGGTGGTGCTGGAGCACATCACCACCAGCGATGCGGTGGATTTCGTGCGCAGCGGCCCGGCCAACCTGGCGGCCACGATCACCCCGCACCACCTGCACATCAACCGCAACGCGATGTTTGCCGGTGGCCTGCGGCCCGACTTCTACTGCCTGCCGGTGGCCAAGCGGGAGCTGCACCGCATCGCCCTCCGGGCGGCGGCCACCTCCGGCAACCCCAAATTCTTTCTGGGCACCGACTCGGCCCCCCACAGCCGCGAGGCCAAGGAGTCGGCCTGCGGCTGCGCCGGGATCTACAACGCCCCGTTCGCGATCGAGAGCTACGCGGCGGTGTTTGAGCAGGAGAACGCCCTCCATCGCCTGGAGGGCTTCGCCTCGGAGTTTGGTCCCCGCTTTTACGGGCTGCCCCTCAACCCCGGCTCCATCACTCTGGAGGAGCAGCCTTTGGCGGTGCCTCCTGTCTTGCATCTCAACGATGCCGCCGGCACCTCCGTGAATCTGGTGCCGTTCCATGCCGGCCAGACCCTGCCCTGGCGTGTGCAGGCCCACGAAGCTCAATAGCCATTCAGGAAGCTCAACAGCTATTCAGAAGGAGAGACAACAGAGCATCTGATCCGGCTGATCGGTGCTGTTGTCGGAGCGGGTGATGCCGGAGCGCTCGATGATCCGCCGCAGGCTGCGCACCGCCGCGGTGATGTTGGTGCCCTTGTTGAGCATCAGTGCTTCGGCCCGCGCTCCCATGGCGGCGTCAGTGATCTCCGGGCGGGTGGGGGTGCCGTGCTGGGCCATGGTCTCCAGCACCTGGGTGGCCCAGATGCAGGGCACATGGGCTGCGGTGCAGATGCGCAGGATTTCTTCCTGGATGCCACTGAGGGCTTCCCAGCCGCACTCAATTGCCAGATCGCCGCGGGCGATCATCACGCCAAGGGGGGTGGACTGGCGCATGGCGGCCAGCAGCAGCCTGGGGAGGTTGAGGAAGGCCTGGTGGGTCTCGATCTTCAGCACCAGGCCCGTGCTTCCGGCCCCTGCGGCAGCTTCCTGCGCCCCCAGGGCCGCCTGCAGGCAGGCGATGTCGGCCTCGCTGCGCACGAAGGAGTAGTTGATCAGGTCGGCCTGTTGGCAGGCGATGGTCAGGTCGTCCAGATCCTTGGCGGTGAGGGTCGGGGTGTGCAGGGGGGTGTCGGGGAGATTGATGCCCTTGTCGGCCCGCAGCCGGCTGCCCCGCGGCTTGGCCTGGGTGATCTCCAGCTCCACCCAGCTCCCCCCTGCGGGGGGTAGGGCCACCACCCGGGCGGCGATCTTGCCGTCGTCGAACAGCACCCGATCGCCCAGGGCCAGCTCCTCCAGCACCTCGGGCAGGGTGCAGGCGATCGCCGCCGGAGCCTCAGGCTTCTGCTCCGGATCCGCCGCGGGGGGCATTGCTTGGGTTGTGGTGAGGCGCAGGTGCTGACCGCGCTGCAGCAGCAGGTCCCCCGGGCTGTCCGGCAGGGGCGCCACGGTGAGCGTGGCTGTTCCACCTTCCTGCCGGAAGACCAGGCCACTCACGAACCGGCAGTGCTGGCGGCAGTGCAGCAGCAGCCAACCGCTCCCCTGCTCACGCACCACCAGCTCGCGCCAGCGGCCGGAGGCATCCCGGCTGCGCAGGCGGTCGCCACAGCTCAGCTCCCCCCAGTCGGTTCCCAGCGTTGGCAGTCGCACCAGCTCCCCGGCCCGCAGGTCTGCTGCAGCCGCTCCACTGGTGGGCTCCGGGCTGCCGGGCAGTGTCGCCAGGATCCGGGCCGGCTGCTGCAGGCGCCCATAGCGATCCCGCAGGGGCCGCGCCGCGACCACCCCTGGCTGGGCCGGCAGGTTGGCGGTGCGCAGCTTGGGGCCGGCCAGATCCATGGCGATGCGGCAGGGGCGCCCGTGCCTGGCCGCGGCGGCCCGCACCTGGCTGGCCAGGGCGGTCCAGATCGCCGGGGTGTCGTGGGCGCAGTTGATGCGGGCGATGTCCATGCCGGCGGCCACCAGCTCCTCCACCAGCGCCGGGGCGTCGGCGGCTTCAGCGGGCAACGTCACCATGATGGCGTTGCAGCTGCCCAGCAGCTGCTCGCCGTTGCGGCGCAGCAGGGCGTGGCCCGCCGCGAAGCTCAGGGGGGCCTCTGCCGCTGTCGCTGGGGCTGGCGCGCCAGGCTGGCCGAGGAGGCTCTGCACCACGCCGATCAGGCTGCTCAGGCTGGCCAGCAGGTGGGGATCACAGCCGGCCAGGGTGCTGAGGCCCCGCTCCCGCAGGCTGGTCTGCAGCCCGGGGTGGTTGTGCCGGTGGAAGGCGATGAAGTGCAGCAGGTTGCGGGCGCTGGCCCGGTAGGGCTCGGCCACAGCCTGCAGCAGCTCCGCCTGCTCCTGTTCAAAGCTCTCCAGCTGCTCGCGCAGCCGCCGGAGTGCATCCAGCAGCTTCTCCAGGCCCATCGTCATGGCTGTTCCGCGGTCTGCGGCTGGTCGGGCCGGGGCAGGTCGCAACCCATCACCAGGGGTCGGGGCTGCACCTGCCAGATGCGCTCGGCGTAGTCGGCGATCGCCCGATCGGAGGAGAAGAAGCCGCTGCGGGCCGTGTTCAGCACGCTCATCCGTTGCCAGTGGGCCTGGTCTCGCCAGGCCTGGGCCACCCGATCCTGGGCGGCCAGGTAGTCGGGGAAATCGGTGAGCAGGAAGTAGGGGTCACTGCCCACCACGTTCTGCACCAGCGGCCGGAATAGATCGGCATCGCCATCGCTGAAGAAGCCGCTCTCCACCAGCTCCAGGGCCCGCTGCACCAGCGGCAGCCCGCCCACCAGCTCCCACGGCCGGTACCCATGGCGCAGGGCGGCGATCTCGCTGCTGGTGCGACCGAACAGGAAGAAGTTCTCGTGGCCCACCTGCTCGCGGATTTCCACATTGGCGCCGTCGAGGGTGCCGATCGTGAGGGCCCCGTTGAGGGTGAATTTCATGTTGCCGGTGCCGGAGGCCTCCAGGCCCGCGGTGGAGATCTGCTCGGAGAGATCGGCGGCCGGATAGACCCGTTCTCCAAGTTTCACGTTGTAGTCCGCGAGGAACACCACCTTCAGCAGGCCGCGGCAGGCGGGATCCCGATTCACCACATCAGCGATGCCGTTGATGAAGCGGATGATCAGCTTGGCCATGAAATAGCCCGGAGCTGCCTTGCCGCCGAAGATCACGGTGCGGGGCACCAGGTCGGCGGTGGCCCCCTCCTTGATGCGCAGGTACTGGGCGATCACCTGCAGGGCATTGAGGTGCTGGCGCTTGTACTCGTGAATGCGCTTCACCTGCACATCAAAGAGGCTGGTGGGATCCACCAGCAGCTCCGTCTGCTGGTGAATGATCTCCGCCAGGCGGCGTTTGCAGGTGAGTTTGCAGGCTCCCCACTGCTCCTGAAAACCGGGATCATCGGCCCAGGCCTCCAGGCCGGCCAGGGCATCGGGCCGGCCTGGCCATCCCTGGCCCAGCTGCTGCTTGAGCAGCTGGTTGAGGGGCGGATTGGCGAGGGCGAGCCAGCGGCGCGGGGTGACCCCGTTGGTGACGTTGGTGAAGCGCTCCGGGAACAGCCGGGCGAAGTCCGGCAGCAGATCCGATCGCACCAGCTCGCTGTGGAGCGCCGCCACGCCGTTGATGTGATGGGCGGCCACCGTCGCCAGGTGGGCCATGCGGATGGCCTTGCCCCCGCGCTCATCGATGATCGAGAGGCGACGCAGCACGTCGGTGTCGCCGGGCCACTTGAGGCGCACCTGCTGCAGGAAGCGGGCGTTGATCTCAAAGATGATCTCCAGATGCCGGGGGAGCAGGTCGCCGAACAGGCGCAGATCCCAGGTCTCCAGGGCCTCCGGCAGCAGGGTGTGGTTGGTGTAGGCAATCGAGCGGCTGGTGATTGCCCAGGCCTGGTCCCACCCCAGCTGCCGCTCATCCACCAGCAGCCGCATCAGCTCCGGCACCGCGATCGCCGGGTGGGTGTCGTTCAGTTGCACCGCCCAGTGGTCGGCGAAGGCCTCCACCGGCAGGGCCCGCTGATCCAGGCTGCGCAGCATGTCCTGGAGGGAGCAGCTCACGAAGAAGAACTGCTGCTGCAGGCGCAGGCGCTTGCCGGCATCGGTGCCGTCGTTGGGGTAGAGCACCTTGGAGAGGGTCTCGCTGCTCACCTTCTCCTGCACGGCCCGGTCGTATTCGCCGTGGTCGAAAGCGTGAAAGTCGAAGGCCTCGGCCGCCTCCGAGCGCCAGAGCCGCAGGCGCCCGCAGGTGTTCACCCGGTAGCCGAGCACCGGCACGTCGTGGGGAATCCCCACGACGGTCTGGGCGGGCAGCCAGCGGCGGCGCAGGCCGCCGTTGCCATCGGGGATCGCCTCGCAGCGCCCCCCGAAGCCCACCCGGCAGGCCTCATCCGGCTGCACCATCTCCCAGGGCCAGCCCCCCCGCAGCCACTTGTCGGTGATCTCCACCTGCCAGCCGCCGCGGATCAGCTGGTCGAAGATGCCGAACTCGTAGCGGATGCCGTAGCCGGTGGCCGGAATCTCCAGGGTGGCCAGGGATTCCAGGAAGCAGGCCGCCAGCCGCCCCAGCCCACCGTTTCCCAGCCCGGGCTCCTCCTCCACCGCCAGGATGTCCTCCAGGTCGCCCACGCCGAAGCGGGCGAGGGCCTCACTGGCGGCCTCGCGGATGCCCAGCATCAGCAGGTTGTTGCCCAGCTGCGGCCCGATCAGGAATTCGGCCGAGAGGTAGGCCACCACCTTCACGGGCTGGCTGCGCAGGCTGTCCTTGGTGGCCAGGTGTCGGGTCATCAGCCGGTCCCGCACCGCGAAGCTCAGGGCCATGTAGAGGTCGTGGCAGCTGGCGCCGCTGGCCCGCCTGCCGATCGAGAAGAAGAGGTGCTCCGTGATCCCCTCGAACAGGTCGTGGGCGGTGAGCCCATTGCGCTGGGGGTCGCCATAGCTGGCCGGTTCGGGTATTCCGTACCGATCGGCGCCGGCGCTGACGGGGGCCTTCGCACGGGCCTGGGGGCTGGCGGTCATGGCGGGATGTCACTGGCATGGCTCCAGGCTGGGAGCGCTGCGTTAAGGCTTCGTTGTTGTGGCCGGCCCGGTTCAGGGGTATCTCTGGATCAGGGCAGCCGCCCGCTCGGGCGCTGCAACGACGGGGTCCGCCTGCAAGACGATGGCTGAGGCAGCCGTGCTGGTGTGTGGTCTCGGGGCCCTGGGGCAGGCCTGTCTCCAGCGGTTGCTCAGCTTTCGGGTGCCCCTGCGCCGTCTCGACCTGCGGGCGCCCAGCTGGCGTGATCCAGCCCTGGAGCAGGCCCTGGCCCCGCTGCTGATTCTCGGCGACATGCGCCTGCCGCACGTGCTGCAGCGGGCTGGCGTTGCCCAGGCCCGGGCCGTGCTGCTGCTGAGTTCCGAGGGCACGGTGAACGTGGAGGCGGCCCTGCAGGTCCGCCTGCTCAATCCCCGGGCCGAGATCGTGGTGCGCTCCAGCAGTCGCCAGGCCGATCTGGGGGCCCTGCTGGAGGAGCGTCTCCCCGGCGTGGCCGTGGTCGATCCGGTGCTGCTCTGTGCCGGGGCGATCACCTCGGCCCTGCGGCCTGAATCGATCCCGGCCAGTTTCGAGGCCCAGGGCCTGCCGTTCCAGATCGTCGCGCAGCGCTGGGAGGACCATCGCTTCCAGCGGCCCCTGCGTCCCCGTCTGGAGCAGCCTTCCGACCAGCCCCTGCTGGTGATGCCCCGCTCCCTGCTGCCCCGGGGCGATTCCAGGGAGGGTGGGTGCGCACGCTTTGGCCGACGGCCCTGGATGCGGTTCCGTCTTGATCGTTCCCAGCGCCGCGTGCTGGGTGCCCTGGCGCTGCTGTTCGCCCTGGCCATGGTGGGGGTGCGTCTGTTCGCGGCTGCGAGTGGTTGGCAGCAGGGGGTCTTCGTCACCCTGGCATTGCTCAAGGGGGAATACGTCGATCCGGTGAACCTGCTGCTGCTCCAGGGCGCCGGCCTGGCCTCTGCCAGCGGCTGGTTGATCGGCGGCACACTGCTCTATTCGTTGGTGGGCACCCTGCTCACCTCCGCCCTGGTGGCGGTGATCCTGGAGCGCCTGTTGCGCGACCGCCTCGGGCGCGGCAGGCCCCGGCTGCCCCGCGCCGGGGGACGGCTGATTCTCCTGGTGGAGGGCGCGGGGCTGGGCGAGCGGGTGGCCCAGCTGCTTCAGCGGGAGGGACGCACCGTGCTGCGGGTCGGGGGGCAGCTCAGCGGCGCTGTCCCCCAGGGTGGCCTTTGGGTGGAGGATCTTGCTGCAGCCCACAAGGTGCTGGATGGCCGGCCCGTCCGCGCCGTGGGTCTGCTCTCCGGCGACCTGCTCGCCAACCTGCAGCTGGCCCTGAGCCTGCAGCAGCGCTGGCCGGCGGCTCGCATCGCCATGCTCGCCCACGCCTTCGGCGGTGCCGAGCAGCTGGGGGAGCTGCTCGGCGGTGTGGCGGTGATCTCGGCCATGGATCTGGTCGCCGACGCCATGGTGGCCACGGCCTTCGGCGAGCGGATCGAGGCGGTGCTGCGGCTGCGGGGCACCAATCTCCTGCAGGTGCGCTACCGGATCGATGAAGCGGACACCCTCTGCGGTCGCACGATCGCCCGGCTGGAAAACGGCTACGCCCTCTCGGTGGTCGCCCTGTGGCGGCCTCGGCGGGGCGATCCCCAGGCCATGCCCCGCCTCGACACCGTGGTGGCACCGGGTGATCAGCTGGTGGTGCTCGCCACCGCCGACAGCCTGCGCCGGGTTGAGCTGGGGGAGGCCTCGCCTCCGGGGTGCCGGCTGCGCCTGCGCTTCGGCGGTGCCCCCCAGGATGCCCGCCGTTTCGAGGCCCAGCAGAGCCTGGCCCGCTGGCTCGGTTGCCTGCCCGCCGACGTGGCGGGTCTGCTGGATGGCCGGGAGCATCGCTCCCCCCCGATTGATGCCGATCTCTGCGATCTGCTGATTGCTGATCTGCGCCGACAGAGTGTGGTCTGTGAGGTGGAGCCGGCCTGAAGGGCCGGCATGGGCTGAAATCTTTACTAAGAGATCTGTCGGGGGCTCGCCCCCGGCCCGAGCGCTCGCCTAGCAACGAGGCCAGGCATGAACCGCGGGCGGCCGCCGGGAATGGGCTTCTTCATCCAGCTCACCGATGCGATTGCTGCGCGCCAATCCCTGCTGGTGACCGGGCTCGACCCCAACCCGGAGATGCTCCAGAGCTGGGCGGCCCGGCGCGGCCTGGCCGGGCGCTCCTTCCTCAGCCAGGCCCGCCACTGGATCAAGGCGGTGATCGAAGCCACCGCACCCCACGTGTGCGCCTACAAGCCCAGTCTGGGTTTCTACCAGGCCCTGGGGCCTGTGGGGTTGGAGCTGCTGCTCGAGGTGCGCGATCTGGTGCCGCGGGAGCTGCCCCTGATCATTGACGCCAAGCACGGCGATCTCAACTCCTCCTCGGCCCTGGCCCAGTACCTGTTCAAGGAGCTGGGCGCCGATGCGGTGACCCTCTCCCCCCTGGCGGGCCAGGACATCGCCGCTCCCTTTCTGCTCTACCCCGGCAAGGCGGTGGTGATGACCTGCCACAGCTCCAACCAGGCGGCCCGGGTGATCCAGCACTTCCCAAGTGAGCAGGACCCCCTCTACGTGCGCATCGTGCGCGAGACCCAGCTCTGGGCCACCCCCGAGCAGCTGCTGCTGGAGGTGGGCACCAGCGATCCCCAGGTGCTGGCCCGCGTGCGCGCTGAAGCCCCCGAGCGCTTCCTGATCCTGCGCAGTCTCTGGGGGGAGGAGGAGCGGCTCGACGCCATGCTCCAGGCCGGTTTCACGGCGGCGGGTGACGGCCTGCTTCTGCCCCTCCCCCAGAACCTGCTGGTGGAGGACGACATCGCCGAGCGGGCCGCGGCCCTGCGCCGGCAGATCAGTGACAGCCGCGAGGCATGGCTGGCCCAGCAGCAGCTGGAGGGGAGCTGTGCGCTCTGGCAGGCACCGCCGGACCGGGATCCGATGGATCAGCTGATCCTCGATTTGTTTGACATCGGCTGCCTGCTGTTCGGCGAGTACGTGCAGGCCTCCGGAGCGGTCTTCAACTACTACGTGGATCTGCGCCAGATCATCTCCGACCCCAACCTCTTCCATCGGGTGCTGCAGGCCTATGCCGGTGCCATGGCGGAGCTGGCCTTCGACCGCATTGCCGGCATCCCCTATGGCTCCCTGCCCACCGCCACGGGCCTCTCGCTGCTGCTGCACAAGCCCCTGATCTACCCCCGCAAGGAGGTGAAGGCCCATGGCGCACGGCGGCTGATCGAGGGCGACTTCGAGGAGGGCGATCTGGTGGTGGTGGTCGACGACATCCTGATCACCGGCGGCAGTGTGCTGGAGGGCATCGCCAAGCTGGAGAGTTCCGGCCTGGCGGTGCAGGACGTGGTGGTGTTCATCGACCACGGCGGCGACCACGACCGCCATGCCCGGGAGCGGCTGGCGGCCGCCGGCTACCGCTGCCATGCCGTGCTCGACATCGGCCGCATCACCGCGGTGCTGCACCGTGCCGGCCGCTTGAGTGATGCCCAGGCCGCCACGCTGTTGCCCGGCGGCACCCTCGGCTAGCGGCCAGGTGGGCTAGGACGGCAGCATCTGACCGGCCGTGCCGTTCCGTGAGGTCGTTCTCCGAGCCCTTCCTGCGCCGGCCGGTGCTCACCCTTGTGGTGACGGTGCTGATGCTGCTGGGCGGGCTGATCTGTCTTCCCCAGCTGGAGGTGGAGAACCTGCCCGCCATCGCCCCCAGCCGGGTGTCGGTGCGGGCCACCTACCCCGGTGCCAGCCCCGAGGTGGTGGAACAGGGGGTGACGGCCCTGTTGGAGAAGCAGCTCAACGGGGTGGAGCGCCTTGATCAGATCCGCTCGGTGAGTGCGGCCGGCAGCAGCGCCATCAACCTCACCTTCACGGGTGGCGATCCGGAGATCAACCAGATCAACACCCAGAACGAGGTGGCGGTGGTGCAGCGCCAGCTGCCGGGGCCCGTTGCCCGCTTCGGTGTGCAGGTGCGGCGCAGTTCCGACGACCTGCTGATGGTGCTGAGCTTCAGCGCTGACCGGGCCACCTACAGCGACACGTTTCTGAGTGGCTGGGTGGACCAGGTGGTGCGCGACCGCCTCCAGCGGGTGCCCGGGGTGGGCAACGTCACCATCTCCGGGGGCAGCAGCCTGGCCTTTCGGCTCTGGCTCGATCCCCAGCGGCTGCAGGAACGGAACATCACCCTGGCGGAGGTGCGCGATGCCCTGGAGGGCCAGAACGTGCTGGCGGCCCTGGGTCAGCTCGGGGATGCCCCCAGCCCGCCGGGCCAGGAGCTCACCCTGCCCCTGCGCATGGAGGGCCGCCTGCGCTCCCCGGCTGAATTCGAGCAGCTGGTGGTGGCGCGCTCCGAGGCGGGGGGCGTCACCCTGCTGCGGGATGTGGGCCGGGTGGAACTGGGCACCGAGAGCTACGACACCGTGGCGACCAATCTCCAGGGGGACGCGGTGGTGGCCGTGGTCGTCTTCCAGCGCGATGGCAGCAATGCCCTGGCCGTGAGTGGGGCGGTGAACCGAGCTCTGGAGGAGCTCGCCCCCCAGTTCCCGCCGGGGGTGGATCTGCAGCTGATCGTGGATGAGGCCGACTTCGTGCGCGGCAGCATCGACGCCACCGTGGCCAGCCTGCGCGATGCCGTACTGCTGGTGTTTCTCTCCCTGCTGCTGGGGCTGGGCAACCTGCGCCTGGCCCTGATCACCGCGGTGGCGGTGCCGGTGGCCCTGGTCGGGGCCCTGATCGTGCTCCAGCTCACCGGCCAGTCGATCAACAGCCTCACCCTGTTCGGCATGGTGCTGGCCACGGGCTTGGTGGTCGACGATGCGATCGTGGTGAGTGAGGACATCGGCCGGCGGCTGGAGCAGGGCACCCCACCCCTGCGGGCCGCGCGCGAGGCCATGGCCGAACTGGGGAGCGCGGTGGTGGCCACCTCCCTGGTGCTGGTCTCGGTGTTCGTGCCCGTGCTGGGGATGGGGGGAAGCGCTGGCCGCCTCTATGCGCCGATCGCGATCACGATCAGCGCCACCATCGCCTTCTCCACCTTCAACGCTCTCACCTTCACGCCGATGGCCGCCAGCCGTCTGCTCGAGATGGAGCGGCCTCAGCCCGGCTGGTTGCTGCGCTGGATCGATCCCCCCCGGCGCTGGCTGGAATCCCTGGAGGGTCCCTACAGCCGCCTGCTGGAGCGCACCATGGGCATGCGCCGGAGGGTGGTGGCGCTCCTGCTGCTGGGGTTGCTGCTCACCGGCCTGGCCCTGGAGCAGCGGCCCCGGGCGTTCATCCCCCAGGAGGACAACGGCCAGTTGCGCGGCGTGGTGATCCTGCCCGATGGCCTCGGCCTGCAGCCGACGGCCGCGGTGCTGGAGCAGGTGCGCCAGGTGGTCGCCGCTGAGCCGTTGATCACCCGGGCCAACTTCTACGCCGGACGTTCCTTCGGCGACAGCAGCCCGAACAAGGGCATCTTCTATCTGCGCCTGGCCCCGATCGAGGAGCGCCGCAGCGCCGAGCAGAGCACGGAAGCCGTGGCCGGGCGCCTGAGCGCCGAGCTGCGCCGCCGCGTGAAGGGGGCGGTGGTGCAGCTCAGTCAGGCCCCCTCCGTGAGGGGCTTCAGCGCTGAAGGGGGCCTGGAGCTGGAGCTGCTCGACAGCAGCGGCGGTCAGCTTAGCCTCGATGCCTTCGTGCAGGAGGCCCAGGAGTTCATCGCCGCGGCCCAGGCCACGGGTGCCTTCGAGCGGGTGTCGACCCGGTTCACCGCCAGTGCCCCCCAGCTGCAGCTGGTGCCCGACCGGCTGCAGCTGGCCTCCCAGGGGGTTGACCTGTCCACGGTGGTCGACACCCTCGGTGCCGCCTTCGGCAGCGACTACGTGAACGACAGCTTTGAGAGCGAGCAGGTGCGCAAGGTGATCCTGCAGCTCGATGGCGCCGGCCGCCGCGACCGGGAGGATCTGCTCGCCCTGCCGGTGCGCAGCCGCGATGGCCGCTTGATTCCCTTGGCCCAACTGGTGCGGGTGGAGCAGGGCAGTGGCCCCACCAGCATCAACCGCACCCGCCTGGAGCGGGCCATCAGCATCCGCGCCGTGCCGAAGGCGGGGGTGAGCAGCGGCCAGGCGATGGCGCTGCTGGAGCAGGTGCAGCGGCAGCGGGGCAGTGTGAGCACCGAGCTGGAGTGGGCCGGACTGGCGAGGGAGGAGGCGCGGGCCGGCGGCAGCAACGGGCTCACCTTCGCCCTGGCCGTGCTGGTCACCCTGCTGGTGCTGGCCGGCCTCTACAACAACTTCATCGATCCCTTCATCATCCTGGTGACGGTGCCCCTTGCCCTGCTGGGGGCCCTCATCGGCCTGGCGGCCCGGGGGATCCCCCTCGACGTCTATGGCCAGATGGGGCTGTTGGTGCTGGTGAGCCTGGCGGCCAAGAACGGCATCCTGATCGTGGAATTCGCCAACCAGCGCCTGGCGGAGGGTGTACCCCTGGATGCGGCGATCCGGGATGCGGCCCGGGCGCGCCTGCGGCCGATCCTGCTCACCGCCATCTCTTCCCTGGCGGGCTTCGTGCCCCTGGTGCTGGCCACCGGCTTCGGCTCCGGCAGCCGGGTGAGCATCGGCACCGTGGTGTTCGCGGGTCTGCTGGTGGCCACCCTGCTCAGCCTGTTCGTGGTGCCGGTGCTGTTCCGGATCGTGAAGGGCTGGGAACTGCGGGTGTTCAACCGCCAGACCGCCGATGGTCGTCATGGCTGAAGCGGCTGATCAGCAGACCCAAAACCACGGTGAGATAGGTCGTGCCTGCCACGGCGATCGCCACGCTGATCATCTGGGCCAGGGGTGTGAGCGGGGCCACATCGCCGTAGCCGGTGGTGGTGAGGGTGACGAAGGCGTAATAGTTGAGGCGTACGAAGTTCAGCCCC
Organism: Cyanobacteria bacterium M_surface_10_m2_119; assembly: GCA_016882525.1. Lineage (GTDB taxonomy): Bacteria > Cyanobacteriota > Cyanobacteriia > PCC-6307 > Cyanobiaceae > NIES-981. The sequence continues at coordinate 17,963 of VGPU01000015.1, forward strand.
CACACCGGACCGCTCAGGGGTTGCCCCGGAGCGCCGACGGCGCTGCTCTCAAAGCTCCCCGGCACGATGGTCTCGAGGGCTGAGCACAGCAGGCCGCCGCTGAGCCCGAGCATCAGGTAGCCGGCCAGGGCACCGCGCATCACATCGCTGCCCACTTCCCGCTCCTGGGCGAGGGCCTCGATCAGGCGGATCGCACTCCACACGCTGAACAGGGTCCAGAGGCCGAGCAGGGGAATGCCCGTTCCCTTCAGCTCCACTGGCGTGAGGTACCAGATCAGGCTGGAGGCCAGGGCGGCCACCCCGGATATGCGGTAGAGCAGCTTGGGCATCACCCCCCGCCCCATGCTGCTGTGCACCGGGCTGAAGGCCCGCAGCATCACCCCCCCGAGCAGGAGGTAGCCCAGGGATGACAGCCGGCTCCAGGGTGCCGGCAGGGTGAAGCTCACCAGCACGCCGATGCAGATGGTGAGCAGCAGCCGGTAGCTCCTGCCCCGGTGGTGGCTGCCTGGCGGGCGCTGGTGCGCGGGGGGGCGGTGGTGGTCGGGGTGCGCGGTGTTCACTGTTCCAGCTGACAGCTCACATTGAACTCAAACGGCACGGCGCTGGCCGGGAGCGCCAGCAGGTGGCTGACGCTCGCTGCCAGATCCTCCGGCTGGGTCATGGCCTCCCGGGGCAGGGCTGTCACGGCCGCGGCCATGGTTGTGTTCACCCAGCTGGGGCAGACCGCCGTGACGCGGATGCCGGCGGTCCAGCCCTCGTTCCGCATGGTCTGGCAAAGGCCCATCAGGGCGAACTTACTGGCGCTGTAGGCGGCAAGACCCCCCTTCACCCGCTTGCCGCTCATGGAGACCAGGGTGATCACCCGCCCGTCGCCGCAGGCGAGCAGCTGGGGCCAGGCGGCCCGGCTCAGCCGCCAGGGGCCCAGCAGGTTCACCGCCAGCAGCTCCTCGATCTCGGCCTGCTCGCCGGGGGCGTAGGTGAGCCCCACCCGCGAGAAGAGCCCGGCGCAGTGCACGACGCCATCCAGGTGGCCGAAGTGCTCCAGCGCGGCCACCACCCAGCTCTCGGCGCTGTTGGGAGCACTCTCCGGAGCCAGGGCGTCGTAGGGGTGGCGATGCAGCTGGGGCCCATCGCTGTCGGCCGTCAGCCAGGGGTCGGCCAGCTCGGGCTGGCGCAGCCCCAGGCTCAGGCGGTGGCCGTCGGCCAGCAGGCGCCGGGCGATGGCCTGGCCGATGCCGCGGCTGGCACCGCTTACGAGCAGGGTGCGGGGGCGGCAGGGGCTCATGGCAACGACGCCAGGCGGGTGATCATCGCGGGCAGGCGGCAGTCTGCAGACTCCACCTCAACTGTGCGCGCTCGCTCCCAGGCTGTGAGCGGCTCCTGCTGCTGCAGCTGGCGTTGCAGCACGGCCAGGTCGGCATCGGAGGGGTCTCCCCCCTCCTGCTGGCGGGCTGTGAGCCGTGCCTGCAGCACCGCCGGCGGCGCCAGGCAGCTGAGGATGCGCAGGGGCACGCCGGCGCGGCGGGCGGCCTCGGCCATCACCTGGCGATGGCGGAGGCGCAGAAAGGTGGCATCCACGATCACCACAAAGCCTGCGGCCAGCAGGGCCGAAGCGCGCGCGGGCAGGTGCTCCTCAAACAGTTCGGCGGTCACGGCTGGCGCATAGGGGTCGCCCTGACGCCCGGCTGGATCGCCGGCGTCGGGGTCCAGATCCCAGAGGCCGAACCAGCGCTTGCGCTCCACGTCCGAGCGCAGCCAGATCGCCCCCAGGGCGGCGGCCAGGCGGCCGCTCAGGTGCGACTTCCCGGATCCGGAGGGGCCATGGAGCAGCAGCAGGGCCGGCTGGCCCTGCCGCATGCAGCCCTCGGCCACGGCCAGGTAGGCGGCCCCGGGGCCGTCGTCGCACCAGGGGCCGCTGAGGGCGGCGACCTTGGCGCGCACCAGGGCCCGATAGCTCATGTACCAGCGCCAGAGCGGCAGGCCGTCGTAGTCGCCGCTTCGTGCCAGCCAGCGGTTCAGCAGGCGGTTGGCCGGCTCCGGCGCCCCCCGCTCCTCCAGGTCCATCACCAGGAAGGCCATGTCGCTGATCACATCGATCCAGCGCAGGGAGGGGCTGAATTCCAGGCAGTCGAAGACGCGGATGCGATCGCCTGCCAGCAGCATGTTCCCCAGGTGCAGGTCGCCATGGCACTCCCGCACCCGGCCCTGGGCCAGCCGCTCCGCCATCAGCCCCGCCAGCTGTGCAAACTGCCCATCGGCCCAGTGGCGCAGCGCCACCAGCCGCTCCTGCTGGTGGGCCGGCAGCCGCGCCTCGAGCACGGCGAGGTTGGCGAGCACCGGTTGGCGCACGGCCTCCGGCGTGCCGAAGGGGCCTGCAGGATCGGCGATGGCAGCCTGCCGGTGAAAGCGGGCCAGGTCGTCGGCGAGGGTGTCGATGGCGCTGGTGCTGAGGCCGCCGGCGGCGAGCACAGCCGGCAGCAGGGCCTGCTGGGGGAACTGGCGCATGCGCACGGCGTACTCCAGCACCGCCGGCTGGGGTCGCCCGCCCAGGGCGCCGGCTTCGATCAGCCGGGGCTTCTCCCGACTGCCGACCACGGCCATCAGGTCGCAGTAGAGATCGCTGCTCAGCCGGCGGTTCAGGCGCAGTTCCTCGCGGCAATCCTCCAGGCGCCGCTCCAGGGTGGTGAAGTCGAGGAAGCCGAGGTTGACCGGCTTGTGCAGCTTGTAGGCGAAGACGCCGGTGAGCAGCACCCAGCTGATGTGCGTCTCGACCAGGCCGATGGGCTCCACCACCGGATGGGGCCAGGCTCCGGGCGCCGACCGCAGGGCCTCGATCAGCTCAGGGCCCGCAGGGTTGCCCGGGGCAGAAGGGGTGGTTGCCGCAGGGCTCAAGGCGGGGCGCTGGGGTCAGTCGAACCCCAGTAAATCGAAGATCTCCCGGTCTTTCAGGGGCTCGGCCTCCAGGGGTTGCACGTTCTCGAGCATCGCGTGGGCGAGGTTGAGATATTCGTTCTGCACCGCTTCCACCTCCGGGGTGGGCTCCATCTCGAAGATCGTGCACTTCTTCAGGCGCGAGCGACGGATGGCGTCGAGATCGGGGAAGTGGGCCATGGTCTTCATGCCCACCCGTGCATTGAACTTGTCGATCTCGTCAGTGTCCTTGGAGCGGTTGGCCACCACGCCGCCGAGACGCACCTTGTAGTTCTTGGCCTTGGCCTGGATCGCGGCAATGATCCGGTTCATCGCGAAGATCGAATCGAAGTCGTTCGCCGTCACGATCAGGCAGTAATCGGCGTGTTGCAGGGGTGCGGCAAAGCCGCCGCACACCACATCGCCGAGCACATCGAAGATCACCACATCGGTGTCTTCCAGGAGATGGTGTTCCTTGAGCAGTTTCACCGTCTGGCCGGTGACGTAGCCGCCGCAGCCGGTGCCGGCCGGTGGTCCGCCCGATTCCACACACTGCACGCCGTTGAAGCCCTCGAACACGAAGTCTTCCGGCCGCAGTTCCTCGGTGTGAAAGTCCACCGTTTCGAGGATGTCGATCACCGTCGGCACCATCTGTTTGGTGAGCGTGAAGGTGCTGTCATGTTTGGGGTCGCAGCCGATCTGCAGCACCCGCTTGCCCAGCTTGGAAAAGGCGGCCGAGAGGTTGGAGCTGGTGGTGCTCTTGCCGATGCCCCCCTTGCCGTACACGGCGATCACCAGGGCGCCTTCCTCAATCTGGAGGCCCGCTTCCTGGTGCACCTGCACGCTGCCTTCGCCGTCAGGCCGGGTGAGCGTTGTTGTCATCCCTGGGACGATGGGCAGAACCCACCGGTGATTGATCTGACGCCATCCAACTCCTGCAGAGCCACCGCCGATAAGTGCATCGGTGCAAAGCGAAACAACCGGGATGGGGTCGTGCGCATCTGCACACATCGGGCTGAGTACCAATACCTAACCCGGTCGTTCTGCCGTTCTTCTGGCCTCAGCGGCTGTAGTGGGCTTTGGCCTCGTAGAGGGCTTCGCTGTCGATCAACGCCAGGCCACGCTCCCGGGCATAGGTTTCCGTGTTCCGGCGCACCTTGCCGCGCACAAAGAAGGGAATCTTGGCCAGTTCGGCCTCGCCATCGGGGCTCCAGCTGAGCCCCGCTTCCGCTCCTCCCCGGGAGTCCTTGGCTATGGGGGTGGCAGCGGTCCCGGCCGTTGCAGGGGCCGTGGGTTGAGGAGCGGCCGCCGGCGCCCCGTCTCCCAGGTGGCTGCGGTGGCCGTCCACGAATTCGAAATCGTGGCGGAACATGCCGATCAGGTGCTCCTCCAGCCCCATCATCAACGGGTGCACCCAGGTGTCGAAGATCACGTTGGCCCCCTCGAAGCCCATCTGCGGGGCGTAGCGGGCCGGCACATCCTGCACATGCAGCGGCGTGCTGATCACGGCGCAGGGGATGCCGAGCCGCTTGGCGCTGTGGCGCTCCATCTGGGTGCCGAGCACCAGCTCCGGGGCCGCCTCGGCGATGGCGGCCTCCACGGCCAGGTAGTCGTCGCTGATCAAAGCCTCCAGACCCAGCTCCTTGGCGGCGGCGCGCACCTCGCGGGCCTGCTCGCGGCTGTAGCTGCCCAGACCCACCACCGCGAACCCCAGCTCGCGGCTGGCGATGCGGGCGGCGGCGATGGCGTGGCTGGCGTCGCCGAACACGAACACCCGCTTGCCGGTGAGGTAGGTGGAGTCCACCGAACGCGAATACCAGGGCAGGCGCGAGCGCCGCTCGGCCTCGCACACCCCCTCGGCTCCGGCCTGCAATTCGCTGGGGATCTCCATTCCCAGCACGCTGTGCAGCTCCCGCAGGAAGGCCACCGTGGCGCCGATGCCGATCGGCACCGTGTTCACGGCCGGCATGCCGAACTGGCGCTCCAGCCAGCTGCACACCGTGCCGGAAACCTCGGGATAGAGGTTGAGGTTGGCATCGGCGCTGGGGATGCGCAGCAGGTCGGCCGGCCGGGCCCCCAGCGGTGCAACCACCGCCACATCGATGCCGTAGCTGGCCAGCAGCTGGCTGATCTCGCGCACGTCGTCGCGGCAGCGGAAGCCCAGCAGGGAGGGGCCCAGCAGGTTCACCCGCGGCCGGCGGCCTTCAGCGCGCCAGCGGCCGGGGTCGGGCCTGGGGGTGCCTGGGGGCGGCAGCTGCGCTTTGAGCAGGCCACGCACCAGCTGGTAGAAGGTCTCGGCGGCGCCCCAGTTCTCCTTCTTGGAGTAGGCCGGCAGCTCCAGGCTCACCATCGGAATGCCGCCCAGGTCCATGCCGGCGGCCAGGGCACCGGGCTGGTCTTGGATGAGCTCGGCGGTGCAGCTCTCACCCACCAGCAGGGCCTCGGGCTGGAAGCGCTCCACCGCCTCGGCGATCGTGCGCTTCACCAGTTCGGCCGTGTCACCCCCCAGATCGCGGGCTTGAAAGGTGGTGTAGGTGACGGGCGGACGCCGGTCGCGCCGCTCGATCATCGTGAACAGCAGGTCGGCGTAGGTGTCGCCCTGGGGGGCATGCAGCACGTAGTGCACTCCCTCCATGGAGGCGGCGATGCGCATGGCGCCCACGTGGGGCGGGCCTTCATAGGTCCAGAGGGTGAGTTCCATCGAGGCAGATGCCAGCGGGGAGTGGGAAGGAGCGAGACGCGCGAAGCGTTCAACCAAACGCGAGGGCGCCGCGCCGGCGCAGGGGGCGGGCGAACAGTTCGGCCAGGTCGCCGGCCTGGTCGATGCCGTGGATCGGGCTGAACACCAGCTCGATCGACCACTTGGTGGCCATGCCCTCGGCCTCCAGCGGGTTGGCCAGGCCCAGGCCGCAGAGCACCAGATCGGGGCGGGCCGCACGCACCCGCTCCAGCTGGTTGTCCACGTGCTGGCCCTCGCTCAGCCGGGTGCCAGCCGGCAGCAGGGCCAGTTCCTCGGCCATCAGCTGGCGGTCGAGGTAGGGGGTGCCCACCTCCACCAGCTCCATGCCGCATTCAAGGGAGAGAAAGCGGGCCAGGGGGATCTCCAGCTGGGAATCGGGGAGTAGGAACAGCCGCTTGCCCGCCAGCACTTCGCGCTGGGGAGCCAACGCCCGCCGGCCCCGCTCCACCAGCGGATCCAGCACTTCTGCCACCCGCTCCGGCGCCAGCCCGAAGGCGGCGGCGGCGGCGGCCATCCAGGCCCGGCTGCCCTCTACGCCGAAGGGATAGGGGGCGCGGATCAGCTCGGCGCCCCGGTCCACCAGGGCGCGGGCGGTGCCGCTCAGGAACGGCTGGGCCAGCAGCAGCCTGGTGCCCGGGCCCACCGCCGGTAGCTCGGTGGAGCGGCGCGGCGGCAGGCTGGCCACCCGCTCGATGCCCAGCTTCTGAAACAGGCCCACCAGCCGGTCTTCCACCGCATCGGCCAGGGTGCCCACGATCAGCAACTGACTTTCCTCGGTGCCCGGCATCAGCGGGATCAGGGCCTGCAGGGCGCCGTCTTCCCCCTGGGTGAAGGTGGTCTCGATGCCGCTGCCGCTGTAATTCAGCACCATCACGCGGCCGCTGTGCTGGCGGTTCAGCCGTTCAGCGGCCTTGGCCAGATCCAGCTTGATCACCTCGCTGGGGCAGCTGCCCACCAGAAACAGGGTGCGGATCTCGGGGCGACGCGCCAGCAGCTGGGCCACCAGCCGGTCGAGCTCCTCGTTGGCATCGGCCAGGCCCGCCAGATCCCGCTCCCCCAGGATCGCCGTCCCGAAGCGGGGTTCGGCGAAGATCATCACACCGGCGGCGCTCTGGATCAGGTGGGCGCAGGTGCGCGAGCCCACCACCAGGAAGAAGGCATCGGGCATGCGCCGGTGCAGCCACACGATCGAGGTGAGCCCGCAGAACACCTCCCGCTGGCCGTTCTCGCGGATCGATACCGCATTGGAGGCTGCCACTGTCATGCGGCAGTGCCGGCGAAGAACGTCTCATGCTGATGCCCTCCACTCGCAGAGGCAGAGAAATTCCGCATCTGTTCGGAATTGTGTGATGGCGGTCGACTGGCTGGCGCGACGCCGGAGCTGGCTGCTGGCTGTTGTTTCGACTAAGGTTTTGGTATGGATTGGGCAGTGCCGGTAAGAGGTTGGTGCAGCCCCATCCCGCGCTCTCCCGTTCAATGCAGCGCTGTGCGACGCAGGATTAATTCGCTTTCGGTGGGTCTACCCCTGCCGGTTGTCTTGTCATCCGGATCTCAGCTGTGACCCATTCCAATGTCTTTGGGGTGATTGAGTTCGGAGCTGAGCTTTATGAGTTGATGGAAAGTTGTAGTGATCTGATTCAGATCACGAGTGCTGACCGTTGCATCGTTTATGCAAATCCCGCCTGGTGCCAAGCTCTGGGTACGTCCTTCGCGGCTATCGAGGGTGGTGATCAGCTGGAGCTCATGCATCCGGCTTCACGGGAACGCTGGCTGCAAAGTGTCGAACGGGTCTCCTCAACGGGTCAGTCGGAAACAGTGTGCTGCCATCTTCTTGCAGCGGAGGCTTCGCCATTGGTGCTGGAGGGCACTCTGGCGTGTTGGAAGCCCACGGAGCACGACCATTTTGTGAGGTTGATGCTCCATCCAAAGCGGATGTTCAGGGATCCTGCCGAATCCGGTGACGCTCCCTCCCAGGGCGATCTCGGGCCTGGCCGCGAGGAGCCCTCGGCCGAGATCCTGCGCAGCCGCCAATTGCTGCAGGAGGCCCAGCGCATTGCCCAGGTCGGCAGTTGGAGTCTTGACCTTCGCAAGGCTGAGCTGCTCTGGTCGCCTGAGATCTACCGGATTTTCGAGCTGGACCCATCCAGATTTGAGCCCAGTTATGAAACATTCCTGGCGTGCGTTCATCCCGAAGATCGCCAGAAGGTTGACCGGGCTTACGCCGACTCGCTCATCGATCAGAAACCCTATGAGGTGGTGCACCGCCTGCTGATGCCGGATGGTCGGATCAAGGTGATCCGAGAGCGCTGTGAGACGAGCTTCAGTGAGGAGGGGGAGCCACTGCTATCGATCGGTACTGCCTCCGACATCACGCTGCAGACCGAGGCTCTTGAGCGTCTCGAGCAAGGAGAGCGAAAGCTGCGAAGTTTGGTGGAGCTTGCTCCTCTGGGCATCGTGCTGAGCAATCTCGAAGGTGAATTGCAGGAGTGCAACTCTGCATTTGCTCGCATGCTGGGTTGTGCTTCTTCGGGGGTGATTGTCGCGAGCTCGAGTTTCAATGCGTTGGCTGCTAAGGCCTTGAGCGATGTTCTGAGGGGCAACCGCGAGGAGCTATTGAATAATGGTTGCTGCGGTCCAGTCAAGACTTCCATTCGAAGGCCTGATCACGTGCTGATTGATCTGAAAATTAATTCACTTCTTTTCGAAGTGGGTGATCAAGGCCCTCTGGTTTGGTCGATCGTTGAGGATGTCAGTGAGAGTTTGCGTATTCAGGAGCAGCTCGAACAGGCCGCCAGCGTGTTCAGCCATTCCCATGAGGGAATCATGATTACGGATGCTTCTGGAAAAATCCTTGACGTGAACCAGGCTTTGTGCCGGATCACTGGCTATCGGCGTGAGCAGCTGCTTGGCTCCAACCCCAGGCGGTTGAAGTCTGGAATTCATGATGATGACTTCTACCGTTCCATGTGGCAGGAGTTGCAGGACCAGGGCACATGGTCTGGCGAGGTGATCAATCGGGGGCGAGATGGCAACTTGCTGCCGGTGCGGGAGACGATCAGCGCGGTGAGGTCTCCCGATGGCCAGACCCGCCGCTATGTAGCCCTGTTGACTGATATTCGGGAGCTGAAAGAGCAACAGCAGCAGTTGGAGAATCTCGCATTGAGCGATCCGCTCACTGGACTGCCCAACCGTGTTCTTCTGCGCGACAGGATGGAGCAGGCCATCCGATTCGTTCAGCGCAATTCAGGCTGCATGGTTGTTGCATTGATTGACCTTGATGGTTTCAAGCAGGTGAACGACCGCCATGGGCATGCCGCTGGGGATCACCTGTTGCAGGTCCTGACTGAGCGCCTTCTTGTGGTGTTGCGCAGGGGTGAGACCCTTGCCCGCCTCGGGGGGGATGAATTCGTGCTGCTCGTCCCCAATCTCGACGATCCACCTCAGGTGCTTCCCCTGGTTGAGCGGTTGCTTGCGGCTGTGAACCTGCCGGTGGAATGGGATGACCGCGCGCTGAGCGTGGGTGGCAGTGTCGGCCTCACGGCGCTGGTTGGCGGATCTGAATCTGCGGACCATCAATCTCTCCTGCTCCAGGCCGACCAGGCGATGTACAAGGCGAAGCGCACCGGGGGTAACCGCGTGGTCTGGTATCCCGACTTCCCCTCCTGAGCCTTGAGGGGCTGGCGGGACCCGGAAGCCTTCAGCCCCGGAAGCCTTCAGCCAAGGAAGCCCCCGATGCCCTGGTCGTTCACCACAAAGGTGCCCAGCTCAAGCCGCTCCCTGCCGCCCTGCAGCCCGGCCAGCGCATTCATCCCCGAGACCAGCAGAAACGTGTCTGCCGTGGAGATCTTCAGCACCGCTGGATCAGATCCCGGCCCCGGCGCCGTGTTCTCCACCGTGTAGCGGCCCGGCGGCAGCACCAGGGTGTCGGTGCCTTTGCCGCCCCTCACCGTTCCGATCAGGTCGTCGTTCAAGGACTCCGGCGGTGCCGTGGCAAATCCCCTGAGCAGATCATCCCCGGGGCCCAGGGCGAGTCGGCCATAGGCCCAGAGGTCCAGTCCGCCTGCAAGGGCATCCACGGCGTCATCCCCTTTGCCCGTGGTCATGCCGCCTTCGGTGAGCCTCAGGGTTCCCTGGGAGGACAGACGGTCGTTCCCGTTGCCCAGGTCGATGGTGGCGATCCCCGTAAACACGCCTGCCGAACCGATGCGGATCGCGTCCTTGCCGGGGCCGGTGGAGAGGAACCCCCCCGATCAGGGCGAGATGCTCCGCTTCCACCGTGTCCTTGCCCGAGCCGGTGAGAACGCCGCTGTCTTCGCCGATGAGCAGCTCGCCCTGGCTCACGACAAGGGCATCACTCCCCTTGCCGGTCTCCAGGGAGCCGTTCCAGTCGTCGACGGCCAGCAGGGTGATCTGCTGCTCCGCCTCGATCCGATCCCGCCCAGGCCCCACGCTGGTGGCGCCGAACAGCTCGATCGTGCGTCGGCCGGTGATGGTGTCCGCCCCGCCCAGCAGGCGGATCACCCCCCGGCGGCCGTTGATCACCCGCTGCCGGCGAGTGCTGCCCCGCACCAGATCGTCGCCGGGGGTACCGAGCAGTTCCTCCTGATTCGGGGCCTTGAGGGTGAAGGTGCGGGCCATGCCGTTCGCCTCGCCGATCGTGGATGTCTGCAGGCCGTGGTGCTGCTGAGCCAGGGCGTGCAGCGCCACGGCCGCTCCCTTCAGTATGGGTCGACATTCGGGGGGGGGCCGCTGTTCCGGAGGTGCACCTGACGCAGATCGACGATGCAGGTGTCCGGAGCGCCCGTGTGCTCCCAGGGGGCCGGGCAGTCGGCTGGTGCAGCCGGGAGCCCGCACTCCGGCTGCAGGGGCATGAACCGGGGAGAGCCCGGCTCCAGAACCCAGTGTGAGTTCGTGCCCGCGTGCTCGATCGCCAGTACCAACGAGCCCTCCGGGGGAATGCCCGGGTGGAGGCAGGGATAGAGCCGCTGCTCCCTCCAGCGCACGGCCATGGGCAGCTCGCGATCCGCAGGCAGGGGCAGCAGCCGTCCCTGCAGCCGCAACCGGCAGGCCTGGCGGAAGCTGGCATTGGCGGTCACCTCGAAGCGGCGCAGGGAGGCATCCACAAAGCGGCTGGTGTGGCCGCCCTCCCGGGGGGTGTCGCAGATCAGGGGCCAGGGTTCGAGCGCATGGCGCAGCTCCAGGGCCGCGCCGCTGGCGGGATCGTGCCACTGCAGCAGCAGGGGGAAGCGCCAGGCCCAGATCTGCCGATAGATCTCCGGCTCCAGGGGCAGACCAGCGGCCTCCAGGTCGGCCAGCACCTGGCTCAGATCGGCCCAGAGCTGGCTCGGCAGCAGCATCCGCTCATGCAGGGCCGGGCCCCAGTCATGGAGTCGCTCAGGCCGGTGTTCTGGATCCAGCAGCAGCGCTGCCAGCGATGTCCACAGCAGGGCGATGGCCGCGGTCCAGTCGGCGCGGGGCAGGCTCTCGATCGCCCGGAACTCGATCAGCCCCTGACAGCCGCCCGGCACGCCGGGATTCCAGAACTTGTCGAAACTCACCTCGCTGCGGTGGTTGTTGCCGGAGCGATCGGCGTGCAGGTGGCGCAGGGTCTCGCCGATCAGCTCGCGCTGATCGCCGGGGGGCGCCGCCTTCAGCACCCGGTAGGCCAGCTCCAGATCCGCGAGCGTTCCCAGGGCTTCATCCGGCCGGGGGGCCTGGGAGGCGGCCCCCACGCCATCGCCGCTGAACAGGTAGGCCAGGCAGGGGTGGTGCTGCCAGTAGCGCAGGATCCCCACCAGCCAGGCCGGCCTGGGGAAGAAGGGATTCTGATCGAGGTCGGGGCCTCCCCAGAGCAGGTGGTTGCCGCCACCGGTTCCCCGCTGGATTCCAGCCGGATCCTGCCGCCAGCTGCGCAGCCCCACCGCGGCGCTCGCATCCTCCAGCAGTGTCAGCCAATCCCGGTAGGCGACCCAGCTGCGGCAGACCGGCAGGTTGATTTCCAGCACCCCCGGATCGGCGGTCAGGCCCAGCACCTGCCAGCCTGTCTCCGCATCGAGGGGGAGCACGCCGCTGAAGAGGGGCCGGCCGAGGGGCGTGTCCCGCGCTGGATCGGTGGCGCCGGCCGCGATCGCCTGCAGCAGCTGCTCGATCGCCAGCCGCTCCAGCGGTGGCAGGAACAGCTCCCAGCCCTCGCCATCGAGCTCCAGGGTGAGCAGCTGGCAGGTTTCCCCCGCCGGATAGTGCTCCAGGGGCAGCCGCAGCCCGGCAGGGCCCTGGGCAGGTCCCAGCTCGCGCAGGGCAGGCGCCAGGGGCCAGGGCAGGCTGCGCCAGTGGCCCTGCTCCCAGGTGAGGGGCACGGCCCACACTGCCCGTGCCGGGTCGCGGGGATCCCGCAGCCGCAGGGTGTGCAGCGCCACCCCCAGGCGCTCTCCCAGCTGCTGCAACCAGGCTTCAGCCTGGCCTGCCCCCAGGGGCCGGGCTCCGGCCTGCTCCGGCCAGGGGGCGATGGGACGGCCGTCATGGCCGGTGATCAGGCGTAAGGCCCAGCGGGGGTTCACCTCACCGGCGTAGCGCTTGCCACTGCAGTAGAGCAGGGTGCTCCCGGGCCAGGTGCGCGCCTGGATGGCTGCCGCCAGCTCCCTGGCGAGACCCAGCTTGGTGGGGCCATCGGCCGCCACACTCCACTCCGCTCCCTCCGGTTCCAGCGGCACCACCGTCGGCTCGCCCCCCAGGGTGAGCGCGATGCCGGCCCGCTTCAGGCGCTGCTCGGCCCGTTGAGCGGCGTGGTCCATCCAGCCCATGGCTTGCGTGGGCGTCACGCCCGCTGCGGATCTGCGGCGCAGCCACTGTGACCAGAGAGCGCTGGAGCCGGCCGCCGGAACGGCTACCGAATGGCCATCAACAGCCAGGTGGCCGGTCTGTTCTTGGTTCAATGGCTGGTGATGGCCCCCCCCCCTCGCCGGCGCCGCCGCCCTCCGTCGCCACCTTCCACCCGCATCCGCCGCCCCTGGCGTGCGCCCCTGGCGCTCACGGTGCTGGTGAACGTTGCTGCGGTGGGCTACCGGCTCACCGAGGGCTGGGACTGGGGCGACTGCTACTGGATGGTGGCGATCACCATCAGCACCATCGGTTTCGGTGAGGTGCAGCCGCTCAGTCCCGCTGGGCGGATCGTCACCGCCCTGCTGATCCTGGGAGGGTTGGTGGTGGTGCAGATCAGCATCCAGGGGGTGCTGGGGCTCAGTGAGTCGGGCTACTTCCGCCGCCTGAGAGAACGCCGTTTCCGCCGCTGGCTGTCCACCATGAACGACCACGTGATCCTCTGCGGCTATGGCCGCATCGGCCGGGAGATCGCCGAGCAGGTGAGCCGCGAGGGGGTGCCCCTGCTCGTGGTGGAGATGGATGAGGACCGCAGGATCGCGGCGGAGGACCAGGGGCTGCCCGTGCTCATGGCCGACGCCACCCTGGATGAGACGCTTCGGGAGGCGGGCATCCAGCGCTGCCGTTCCCTGGTGGCCGCCCTCTCCAGCAACGCCGCCAACCTCTATGTCGTGCTCAGTGCCCGGGGGCTGGTGCCTGATTGCCGCCTGATCGCCAGGGCCGACAGCGATGAGGCGGAACGCAAGCTGCGGCTCGCGGGTGCCGACGAGGTGGTGAGCCCGTACGTGAGCGGCGGTCGGATCATGGCGGCCACGGCCCTGCGGCCCATGGCCGTGACCTTCATGGACCTGATCGCGGGCAGCGACTGCGAAGTGGAGGAGTTCCGGCTGAGTGCCGATCCCGCCAGCCTGGGGGAGCTCAACGGCCTCACGCTCGGGGAGCTGCAGCTCGGCCGCCGCACCGGTGCCCTGGTGCTGGCGGTGCGCTTCCCGGTCACCTCGGCGGTTCCCCGCCAGTACCGGGGCTCCACCTACGGCGACCGGGAGGCCGTGCTGGTGGCCAACCCCGGCCGGGATCTGCGGCTGGAGCCTGGACAGCTGCTCGTGGTGATGGGCAGCAAGCAGCAACTGGCCCAGGTTGAAGAGCTGTTCGGCCCGGCGCTGAACAGTGTCGACGTGGTTGCCGGCTGATCCTCGCCAGTGGCTGCAAGCCGTGCTCAGGCCTCGCGATCCGCGTCGCCTTCCTCAAGGATCTGGCGCTTGAGTTCAATCTGATAGCCCTCGGTCATCGCGTCCAGGGCGTCGCTCTCCTGTTCATCGACCTGCAGGGCATCGGCGAGGGTCATGTCCGGCACCTGGGTGGCGCCCACAGCAGTGAGGGCCATGCCGAGCGAGGCGCTGTCGCGGTGCCAGATGGAGGCGGCCTCCGCCAGCTTGGCCAGGGTGTCCTCATCCACTGGTTCCCCCTGTCGCTGATCCAGGGCGGCCTGGAGACGGCGCTCGTCGAACACCGCTGCGGCCGCCAGGTGGGCCGCATGCAGGGCTCCGAGGCTGTACAGGGCTTCGGTGCGCAGGGTCGCCAGGCTCTTCCCCAGGGCCCGCTCCCGCACGCCCTGCCAGGGTTCCGAGGGCATCGTCTCCCGTTCGGCGGCCGGTCCCTGGTCCGGGTCCGCCAGGCCGGGCAGCTTGCGGTTGCCCCCCCCCAGGCCGGGCTCGCCGGGCTGGGGATCAAGGCGCTCGCCCAGCTGCCGCAGCTGCCGTGCCAGCCATTCCCCCAGGCCCCTGCGCCAGCCCATGCCAACGTTCCTGCATCTCTCTCTACTGTGGACGTTCACGCTGCTGTTGCCTTCGCTTCATGTACGGCCTGGTGAACCAAGCCATTCGCGACATGATCGTCGTGAACCACGGTGAAGAGACCTGGACCCGGGTGCGGGAACGCGCCGACGTGGAAGTGGAGCAGTTCGAGGGCATGGAGCCCTATCCCGACGACCTCACCCACCGCCTCGTGATGGCGGCCAGCGTGGAGCTCAACGCCGATCTCCATGCCCAGCTGCGGGCCTTCGGCGAGTTCTGGGTGACCTACACCGCGGCGGAGGGTTACGGCCCCTTGATGGACATGGCCGGCTCGACTCTGCCGGAGTTCCTGCACAACCTTGACGACCTTCACGCCCGGGTGGGCGTGAACTTTCCCCAGCTCGTGCCCCCGAGTTTTGATGCCGAAGACCTGGACGAAGGCAGCATGCACCTCCACTACCACTTCAGTCGGGAGGGGTTGGCACCGATGGTGATCGGTCTGGTGGAGGGGCTTGGTGGCCGCTTCGAGACGCCGGTGGAGGTGGAACAGCTGGCCTCCCGCAATGAGGGTGCGGACCACGACGTCTTTGCCGTGCGCTATGAGGTTGAGAGGGGGCGGCCCGACAGCGAGCCTTCCGAGCCATGAGCCTGGCGCCGTCGCCCGCCCGTTTTCCGGAGCTGTTTCCGTTTCACCTGGTCGTTGACGGGGATCTGGTGATCCGCCAGGTCGGCCCCGCCCTCGCCAGGCTCCTGGGCCCTGGCGCCTGCGCTGCACCCCTGCTGGAGCAGGTGCACTGGCGCCGTCCCCATCTGCCCCAGGCCAACCTGGCTGCTCTGGAGCGCCTCAGCCACAAACTGGTGGTGCTGGAGCTGCGCAGCCTGCCCCTGCAGCTCAAGGGCCAGTTGCTGGTGGAGCCACCGCTGGCCTTCTTCCTCGGCACCCCCGTGGTGCACAACCTCGAGCAGCTGAGCGCGCTCGGCATCCGGTTCAGTGACATCGCCCGCCACGACGCCCTCGCCGACGCCCTGGTGATGCTCCAGACGAAGGACATGACCATCGCCGATCTGGTTCAGCGCCGCACCCAGGATCTGGAGCAGCTCGCCACCCAGGACGCCCTCACCGGCGTCGGCAACCGCCTGCTGTTCAACCGGGAGCTCAGCGAGGAACTGGTGGAGCACCGCCAGCAGGACAGGCCCCTGGCTCTGCTGCTGGTGGATGTGGATCACTTCAAGCGGTTCAACGACAGCCACGGACACCTGGCTGGCGATGCCTGCCTGCGCGCCGTGGCTGAGCGGCTCGTGGACCTGGTGGGGCGCGGAAGCGACCGGGTCTACCGCTATGGCGGTGAGGAATTCGCCGTGCTGCTGCCCGGCACCGATCTGGCCGGCGGGCGTCAGGTGGCCGCGCGGATTGTGGAGGGGTTTGCGGCCTCGTCCCTGCGCTTCGCCCTGGCGGCCGGCGCTGCGCCCCAGAGCCATGCCATCACCCTCAGCACCGGTCTGGCCTGGGCTCACCCGGGGGAGGAAAGGGCCGAATCCCTCGATGAGATGGGCCTGATTGCCCGGGCCGATGAGGCGCTCTACCAGGCCAAGCACGCTGGCCGCAGCCGCTTCGTGAGCCTGGTCTGAGACCGGCGGCGACCCCGTCGTTCTCAGCGATCCTGGAAGCGGTCGCAAATGGCCATCACCTCCCCGCGATGGCGTTTCACGGCGGCCACGCAGTCGGCATCGAACTTGCCGGTGGCCACCAGCCGCTCCAGTTCGGCCACCGCATCCTCGAAGCTCCAGGGCTCCTTGTAGGGCCGGTGACTCGTGAGGGCATCGAGCACATCGGCGACGGCGATGATCCTCGCCTCCAGGGGGATGGCCTCCCCCTTCAGACCCAGGGGATAGCCGGAGCCATCGAGGCACTCGTGGTGGCCGGCCACCACATTGCGCATCACCGCGGAGTCCGGCAGCTCCTCCAGGCCGAACTCACCGATCAGTTTTTCCAGCACCTCCACGCCCTTGCCCACGTGGGTTTCCATCAATTGGCGTTCCTCCGGGTCGAGGCGGCCGGGCTTGAGCAGCACGCTGTCGGGGATGCCGATCTTGCCGATGTCATGCAGGGGGGCAAAAAGATAGAGGTGCTCGATGAACTCGTCACTGAGGCCATGGCTCTCCTGCAGGTCGCGGGCGATCAGCCGGGCGTAGTGGGCCATGCGCTCGAGGTGGCCGCCGGTCTCGAAGTCGCGCAGATTGGCGAATTCCCGGGCCACCTGGGCTGAGGTGGTGATCGAGCGCACCAGGTTGAGTTCGTTGCTGATCGTCATGTTGATCAGCGTGGAGAACAGGGAGAGGTTGCGCTGCACCGCTGCGGTGAAGGCCGCTGGCCGGCGGGAGTCGTAGAAGAGGAAGCCGATGAACGCCCCCTTGTCGTAGAGCGGCACCGTGAGCGAGGAGCGGTAGCCCTCCTTCAGCAGCCAGATCGAGTGCAGGCTGTTGCCCTGGACGGCGGAGGGGATGTCGTCGAGCACCCGGGTGCTGCCGCTGCTGGCCAGCCGGCTCAGGGAGTCGCTCTTGGCCAGCCGGAACTCATAGGCCTTGATCGCCTCGCCGGAGCGGGTGCTGTCCACGAAGATCTTTAGCAGATCGTCCTGCGGGTCGTAGAGCACGCAGGCGATCCGATCGACATCCGGCACCAGCTCCAGCAGCTGCTCATGGAGCTGGCGCAAGCGGGTGCCCAGCGCATCACCGACCCGGGTGCCGACCACGGCCGCGAGGGATGCCTGCGGTGGTCCGGATGAGCCAGGGGAAGTCACGCAGCGTGCTCCAGCAGGAGACCTTTCGTTTTCTTAGCTCGCCTGGCGCGACGGGCGAAAGGGGTCTGGGCTGCTCTGTCACCGAACCCTGCATCGGAACGCCCAGGGTCGCGGTGTCAGCCCGGCATTGCCAACGAGGCCCAGAGCGGCCCATGGAGCGGGGAGGGCCGGCCGAACAGGTAGCCCTGGCCGGTGACGCAGCCCAGATCCAGCAACGCCTGCCGTTGGGCCACGGTTTCAATGCCCTCGGCCACCACCCGCAGGCCCAGCTCCTGGAACACCCGCACAAAGCCCCGCACCAGGGTGGCGCAGCGGGGGTCCTGATCCATCTGGCGGATGTACGACTGGTCGATCTTCACCTGATCGATCGGCAGCTGACTCAGCCAGGCCAGGCTGGAATAGCCCGTGCCGAAGTCGTCGAGGGCGATGCTCACCCCCGCCGCCCGCAGGGCGGTGAGGTTGTGATGGGCACGGGCGTGGGCCTGCAGCAGCACGGTCTCGGTGATTTCCACCGTGAGGCCGGCCAGGTCCACGCCCGTGCGTGCCTGTTCGGCCAGCAGTTCCTCCGCCAGATGACCCCGCTCCAGGTGCTGGGGACTGACGTTGATCGCCAGGTGCCAGGGCTGCCCCTGCCGCTGCCAGCCCGCGAGCACGTCGAGGGCCTCCGCCAGCACCCAGCGCTCCATTGGCACGATCAGTCCGGTGCGCTCCGCCACCGGGATGAAGGCGTCGGGCTGCACCAGCTGGCCATCGCCGTCCTGCAGTCGCACCAGGGCTTCCGCCCCCACCACGGCGCCGCTCTCCAGGTTCACCATCGGCTGGTAATGCAGGAGGAAGCGGCTGTGGCGCAGGGCCTGCTCAAGCTGCTGGCGCATGCTCACGCTCTGCTGCACCTGCTGGTCCATGGCCACCGTGTAGACGGCCACGCCGTTGCGCCCGGCGGCCTTCACCTGATACATGGTGAGGTCGGCCCGTCGCAGCAGCTCCTCGGCGTTCACGCCTCCCCGGCCGCCTCCTCGGCCGCCTCCAAGGGCCACGCCCATGCTCATCGACAGGGTCAGTTCCTCATCGCCGTAGTGCCAGGGCTCGGCCAGGCTGGCCCGCAGCCGTTCTGCCAGCGTGAGGGCGTCCTCGTCGGCGTGGAGCTGCTCCACCAGCACCACGAATTCGTCGCCGCCGAGGCGTGCCAGGGTGTCCTGGCTGCGCAGCACGGTCTGCAGCCGGTTGGTGAGCTCCAGGAGCAGGGCATCGCCCGCAGCATGGCCGTAGCGGTCGTTCACCTCCTTGAAGCGATCGAGGTCGCAGAAGATCAGGGCCAGATCCTGGGTTTCGTGGCTGAGCGCCCGCTCCAGGCGATCAATCAGGCCACGGCGGTTGGGCAGGCCCGTGAGTGGGTCGCTGAGCACCTGTTGTGCCAGGGACTGCTCGCCCGCGCGGCGCTCGGAGACGTCGCGCTGCACCGAGACCCAGTGGGTGAACCAGCCCGCGCCGTCGGCCAGGGGGGCCACCTTCAACTCGTTCCAGTAGGGCTGTCCCTCGCGGGTGTAGTTCAGCACTTCCATGCTGGGGCGTCCCCACCGGCGCAGCTCCCGGCCGAAGCGGCGGGTCACCTCCGGGTCGGTCTGGGGGCCCTGGAACAGCCGTGGTGTGCGCCCCAGCAGTTCGTCCAGCCGATAGCCGCTCTGCCGCAGCAGGGTCTGGTTCGCGTACACGATCAGGGGGCCGGGCAGATCCAGGGGTTCCGCCAGGGTCACCAGCAGGGCGTCCTCCACCGTGTTCAGGAGTGTGGTGAGCAACTCCACCAGGGGCCGGTCTCCCTCGCTGATCGCGTTCTGTCCCCGGACGGCCACCCCCAGACCGGTGTCGGTGAGAAAGAGACGAAGTGACAGCGTCTCCTCCCCGGTGGTCAGGGCGGCCGGAGGGGGCAGATGGAGATCCAGCGGCCCGTGCTCCAGGCTCGGATGGAGACCCTCCAGCTGGCCATGGAGGTCGGGCCAGAGGTCGCTCAGGGATGCGCCTCTCCAGCCGGCCAGCCGAGGCTCCAGGGTGCGATCGACCCATTCCACCAGCCCGTCGCGGCTTGCCAGCAGCAAGCCATCGCCCGGCAGCAGCAGGAATCCGGGCAGGGCGGCGTTCCAGGGGGTGGCCGCTGCGGTGGAGCCGGAAGGGGCGATGGTTCGACAGGATCGGTGCGGAGATTCTGATGCCACCGCTCCTCTCGCTCCCGCAGCTCCAGTCGCCTGGGTTGGCGCTGGGATGGGCGGGCGGGGAACCGAACCGCCCTCCCTACCCCCAGGAGGCTTCAAAAGTCTTTACACTCGCTTCAAGTTTCGCAATCCCTTCCCATGGCTGACTCCAACACCTCCCGCTTCGGTTTTGTGGCCTTCGCTGAGACCTGGAATGGCCGTCTGGCCATGCTCGGTTTCGTGATCGGCCTGGGCACCGAGCTGCTCACCGGCCAGGGCATCCTCGGCCAGCTGGGTCTGGGCTGAAGCGCCCCTTCCGCTGATCACTTCACCCCTTGAGAGGCCTGACTCCCCGGAGTCAGGCCTTTTTGCTGTATGTCCCTCTCAGGCCCCCTCCTCAGGGCCTGTCGCTCCCCAGTCCCTGGGTGATCAGGTTGAGGTTGTGCCTGAGCAGCTCCAGGTAGGAGGGGGCCAGGCCGTCGAGGCTGGAGAGGGAATCCACGAAGAGGGTGCCGCCGAAGCGTGCTCCGATGTCCCGGGCCAGCTGCCGCTGCTGGCTGTCGTCGTAGGTGCTCTCGCAGAACACGGCAGGCACCTGCAGATCCCGCACCTTGCCGGCCACCTCCTGCAGCCGCTGCTTCGAGGCCTGTGGGGTGCCCTGCGATGGCCAGAGGTTGACCTCCTGGAGGCCGTAGTCGGCGCTGAGATAGGCCAGGGATCCCTCGCAGCTCACCAGGGTGCGCCGGTTGGCTGGGAGGCGGCCCAGCTCTGCACGCAGCTGGCGATCGAGCTCCACCAGCTTCTCGCCGTAGCGGGCCGCGCAGCTGCGGTAGGTGGCGGCGTGCTGGGGATCGAGGGCGATGAAGGCATCGCGGATGTTGCGCACGTAGGTCTGCGCCTGCCGGGGGGACATCCAGGCATGGGGATCGGGCTGGCCGGCCCGTGCTCCCGCGGGAATGCGCCGCGGTTGGATGCCGGCGGCCACGTCGGCCGTGGGGGGGGGCGCCGGCCTGCTTGAGCAGGGGCTGCAGCCAGGGATGCAGATTCAGCCCGTGAACCAGCACCAGATCTGCCTGCCTGAGCTAGTGGCGTTCGCGTTCACCGGGCTGATGGGCGTGGATCTCTGCGCCAGGGGCCAGCAGCGATTCCACCTGCAGCTTGCCGCAGGCCACGGCCTGCGCCATGGCCCGGGGCACGGTGAAGCTGGTGATCACCAGGGGGCGGCCATCCCGCTTGAGATCCAGCCCCGGATCGGCCATCAGGTCGCGCCAGCCGGTGGGATGGAGCAGGCCGCAGCTGCTCACCAAGGCCGCCAGCAGCGGGAGGCCCAGCCACGGAGCACGATCAGGCCTAAGCCAGCCTCGCCGTCCGCGGCGATGCGGTAAGTGCCTGGGCGCCTGGAGTTCCATGTTTGCCTCCTGCTCCGGGCCGATTCTGGCTGAAAGCGAACGGCATGTGTTGATCCGCATGCGCTGATTCGCCTGGGCCCCTGCCCTGCAGCTGCCAGGGGCAGCGCGTGGATGACGTCGTCGTGGTGCTCCAGCACCGTGGATGCGCTCCAGCGGCCGGCCCCTCAGCGGGGGGGCGTGCCCACGTTGCTTTCCCGGCGAAACAGACCGTTGAGGTAGTGCTGGGCCACGGCCCGCTCCTGGCAGCCCTGCTGGAACAGAAACCCGGCCAGGGCCGACTGCATCAGCCGGTACTGATCCCATTGCGGATGGGCGGCGATGAACCCCGTCATCGCCTCATACAGATCCTGCGGGAACTCATTCACGACGCTCACGTAGGCAGGGGCGTGGTCGGGGATCTGGCTCATGCGCTCCGGATGACGGGATCCCCATCAGGCCACGCCGGCCACCCCGCCGTCAAAGAGGCAGAACCACGCCGGGATCCCTGCGTCTCCTGCTGAGATTCGCTGGGAATGCGCTCTTCGCGAGGGTGTCCCCCTGGCTGGTGGGCGCTGCCGGCGCTTCTGGATCGCGCCGTCAAGAGGAGATCGGTTTTCCCCGCCCAGGGCGGGCGCGGGCCGTCCAAGGCGTGGGTCTTGGCTGATCCGGCTGTGGAAAACCTCGGATTTTCCGGGGAAAACCGCCGATTCACGGGGAAAACCCCATTGGTGAGCAGCGCTGATGGTTGCTGCCGTTCCCGAACAGGAGTGGCAATCCGGCCCATCTCCCGCTTGACGGGGCCCCTCAGCTGCCGAGGTCGAGGCTCAGCTGGGCGGGGGCCGGGCGCATCGTGCGGGTGCGCCTGCCGCTGGCCGAGGGGGCCAGTCCCGAGCGACGCGAACCGTGGCGCTCCTGAATCGCATCGGCCAGCCTGTGGAAGCCCTGCTCCCGCCGGCAGGCGTGGATGCGCTCCCGCGCGGCCCGGGCTGCGGCCTCAGGATCCACGATCGGGGCCGGATAGTCGCGGCCCAGGTGCCAGTCGAGGCTCGCCTGCGTGAGCGGATCCAGCTTCCAGGGCTCGTGCACCACCGCCGCCGGCAGCGGCGCCAGCTCCGGCAGCCACCGGCGGATGAAGACGCCCTCGGGGTCGTGGTCGATCCCCTGCTTGATCGGGTTGTAGACGCGGATCGTGTTGATGCCGGTGGTTCCCGACTGCATCTGACACTGCAGCCAATGGATCCCGGGCTCGTAGTCCACGAAGCGGCGGGCCAGCACCAGGCCGCTGGCCCGCCAGGGCAGCCAGAGGTGGTAGCTCGCCACCGACTGCAACATGGCGCGCATGCGGAAGTTGATCCAGCCGCTGGCGATCAGGGCCCGCATGCAGGCATCCACGAAGGGCAGGCCGGTGCGGCCCTCGCTCCAGGCCGCCAGCCGATCGGCCTGGGGCTGCGCGAGCCAGTCGGCTTCTCCCTCCCGCAGGCCGGCCGTGAGCGGATGCAGTTCTTTCACCTCCAGGTCGGGCTGGCTCTCCAGCTTCTGGATGAAGTGGCAGTGCCAGTGCAGCCGCTCCTCGAAGGCCCGCCGGGCCAGTCCGCCGTTCCCGCGGCCGGCGGCGCGGCTGGCCTGCACCACCTCCCGCATCGACAGCGTGCCCCAGGTGAGATGCGGGGAGAGGCGGGAGCAGCTGCGGAAGGCGGTGAGCGGGCTGGAGAGTTCGCGGTGGTAGGCCCGGCCCCGCTCCCCGAGAAAGCTCTCCAGCAGCGCCAGTCCCGCCCGTCGCCCCCCTGGCTGCCGCTGAGGACAGGGATCGCTCGCCAGCTGCAGGTCGGCAGCGGTGGGCAGGGCCCCCGCCGCGATGCCCGCCAGCGGCGCCAGGGCTTCCGGGGCGGGGGCGATCGGCTCGGCCATGCGCGCCTCCCAGCGGCGGGCCCAGCCATCCCGGCTGGCCAGCCGGCGCACCACCCCGAACTGCGGCAGCTCGTGCCAGGGGATCCCATGGCGGCGAGCCCAGGCGGCCACGCGTCGGTCGCGGGCGTAGGTCCAGCCGTTGCCGGTTTCCTCATGGCTCCAGAGCGCAGCCACCCCCAGTTGCCGCCGGGCCCGCTCCAGCACCGTCACCACATCCCCCAGCCGCACCACCAGGGGTTGGCCCAGGGCGGCCAGGGCTTCTTGCAGCTCGTTGGCACACTCCGCCGCAAACGCCCACTGGCGCCCCGAGGCATCCTCCTGCTGCCACAGCTCCGGCTCCACCACCAGCAGCGGCAGCACCGGCCCGCGCCGGCTGGCCTCCAGCAGCGGCCGGTGGTCGTGCAGGCGCAGGTCCCGCTTGAACCACACCACCTGCAGCGGCGTGCCCGGGGTCATGCGCCCTGGGCCCGCACCAGCAGCCCATCGCGGGGGGTGGGGCTGGGCAGCAGCTGCAGCTCCAGATCCTGATCGTGGGCCAGCTCCAGGCGCAGCTGGCGCAACAGGCCCACCACCATCAGGCGGATTTCCAGTTCCGCCAGGGCCTTGCCCAGGCACACCCGCTCTCCGCCGCTGAAGGGCAGCAGCGTGGCGCCGGTGGCCCCCTCCAGGTGCCGCTGGGGCCGGAAGGTGTTCAGGTCGAGGGGCGTTGCAGCAGCGGCAGTGCCGGCGGGCGGCTCCGGGGCGTAGCGGTTGGAGGCGGCCAGGGCCACCTGCACCACCCGCCCTGCGGGCACCGCCACGCCGGCGAGGGTGAGGGGCCGGGTGGTGCGGCGGAAGAAGCCGCCCACCGGCGGGGTGAGCCGCAGCACCTCCTGCACCAGGGCGTTCAGTTGCGGCGCCCGCTGGGGGTCGTAGGCGCTGGCGGCTGCCTCGGCCGTTGGCGGCCAGGGCAGGGTCTGCAGCTCCTGGCGCAGCCAGTCCTCCACCGGCGGGTGGAGCAGCAGGGCCCGCATCAGGCAGCTGAGTGAGGAGGCGGTGGTCTCGTAGCCGGCGAAGAGCAGCAGCAGCAACTGCTCCACCAGGTCGTCGTCGGTGAGGGGCACCCCCAGCTCATCGAGGCCGCCCGCCAGCAGGTCGAGCCCACCGCTGAGCTGGGGGGCCCGCTCGAGCACGCGCTGCAGCCGCGCCAGCAGGCGCCGGCGCGCGGCCAGGGCCCGCGCGAAGGGGCTCCCCGGCAGCGCCAGGGGGATGGAGAAGAGCGCCTGGGTCCAGATTTCGAAGTCGACGAACAGGGCGTCGCGATCCGGGCCCTCCAGGCCCAGCACCACCGTGGCGATCACCGCAAAGGCGAAGCGGCGCATGCGCGCGGCCAGGGGCACCGGCGCGGTCGCCGTCGCCAGCTCCGCGGCCAGCTCGTCGACCAGGCCGACGATGCGGGGGCTGTAGCGCCTGAGGGCCGCGGCGGAAAACAGCTGCCCCACCACCCGGCGCCGTGCCCTGTGGGCTGGGCCGTTGCGGTTGACCAGGGAGCGGCTGCCCAGCAGCTGGCGCACGCTCTCGGGCCACCAGCCCTCCACCCCATCGCCGGCGGCCAGCAGATCATCGATCGCCGCTGCCCCCCGGATGAACACCATCGGCTGACCCAGCAGCACCGTCTCGAACACCT
The DNA here is from genome assembly GCA_016882525.1 of Cyanobacteria bacterium M_surface_10_m2_119. Classification (GTDB taxonomy): domain Bacteria; phylum Cyanobacteriota; class Cyanobacteriia; order PCC-6307; family Cyanobiaceae; genus NIES-981. The sequence continues at coordinate 42,231 of VGPU01000015.1, forward strand.
CCCCATGGCGTTCAAAGCGGGTCTGGGCAAAGGCGGGGTCGCGGAAGAAGGCCAGTGCCTCCAGCACGCCGCCCACGGCGCCGGTGCGGGGGAGGGGGCGCGGGCCCTGCCGGCTGTTCACGGGTCGTGGCCATTGCTGACCGGACCCTAAACAGCACCGCTTCCCCGCCGCGCCCGGGCCCGTGCTGGGGCCTTCAGCCCGGCAGCACCTGGCGCCAGCCGCCGGCGCGCACCACCTGCAGCGGCGTGTCGAACAGGGCGCTGAGGGGGGCGTTGCTCAGCAGCACATCGGCCGGGCCATCCCCCACCAGCTGGCCCCCCTTGAGCAGCAGCACCCGTTGCACCTCCGGGAGGATCGCCTCCAGGTGGTGGGTCACCAGCAGCAGGGTGGTGCCCTGCCGGCACAGCTGGCGCAGGTTGGCCAGCAGCTGGTGACGCGCCCGTAGATCGAGCCCGTTGGTGGGCTCATCGAGCACCAGCACCTCCGGGTTGTGCACCAGGGCCCGGGCGAGCAGCAGGCGTCGCTTCTGGCCCTCGGAGAGTTCGGCGAAGGGGCGGTCGGCCAGCTCGCCGAGCTGCAGCTCCTCCATCAGCGCCGCCACCCGCCCGCGCTGGGCGGGGCTGGCCACCTGGCTGCGGCCGATCCCCACCGAGCCGAAGAATCCCGAGAGCACCACATCGCTGGCGGCCACCCGGCCCCGGTAGCTGGTCTGCAGGTCGGTCGACACCAGGCCGATGCGCCGCCGCAGCTCCCAGAGGTTCACCGTGCTCTGGCCGAACAGACGGAACGCGGAGCCGGGCTTCACCACCGGGTAGAGCTCCCGGCTGAGCAGCTTGACCAGGGCACTTTTGCCCGCGCCGTTGGGCCCCAGTACCGCGGTGTGTTCGCCCTGGTGCAGGCAGAGGCTCAGGTCCCTGAACACCGGGCGGGGCCCCAGCCAGGCTTCCACCGCCTGCAGCTCCAGGTAGGGAGGGGCGCCGGCCCCGGGGGCGGCAAGGGTCATGGCGCCATCGGCTTCATGAAGTCTCTTGTCCCTGCGTGAAGAGGCATGTGCGCCGGGCTCCTGGTCCTTGCCGGGGATCGCCGCCTGATCCATGGTGACTGCATCGGGATTCGGAGGCTCCACAGATGGAAGACACCCCCCCTGAGCAGACCGTAGGAGCGCGCTGACGATCCGGCCCCTGCTCCAACACTCTCGACGGATCTCTGACGTTCCAGGCCTGTCTGTCGCCCTGCGTGCGACCAGGCCGTCCACTGCACCGTTCACCGCCGCCCGCTCCCGTCCCAACTGTTTCTGGCTGACGGGAGCCGGCGACATCAGGTGCCCCGGACCCTGCGGAACGTCCCACTAGTCAACTGGCCCCAGGTGCCAGCGCCGGCAGCTCCGCCCACAACTGAAGATCGCGGGATCCCAGCATCCCCATTCATCCATCAGCACCAGAATCGCGACGCTGCCGGCAGCCCCAGAGGTTGCCCCCGCGGCTGAGCAGGCAAATGCCCGGGGCCCACGCTCCGGGCTTTGTTGTGAGGGCCGGAAAGCATCCTGGCTCCTCCCGATCATGGGGCGATCCCCAGCCGCTGCCGAGCCCCCCTGATGCCAGCCGACCCCCTCGCAGCCGAACGGACCGAGGCGCCGCCCGTGCCCGTGCCCTTTCGAGGGCTGCGCCGGCAGGCGCTCCGCACCCTGCAGGTGAACCTGGGCTACCGCTGCAATCAGAGCTGCAGCCACTGCCACGTGAATGCAGGGCCCAGCCGCAACGAGATGCTGGCGGCCGATGCCGTGGCCCTGATCCCTGCGGTGCTGCGGGCCCGGGGGATGCGCTGCCTTGATCTCACCGGCGGCGCGCCGGAGTTGCATCCGCAGTTCCGCGACCTGGTGCGCAGGGTGCGGGCCCTGGGGGTGGAGGTGATCGATCGCTGCAATCTCACCATCCTCAGCGAGCCGGGCCAGGAGGACCTGGCCTCTTTCGTGGCGCAAGAAGGGGTCACGGTGGTGGCCTCGCTGCCCTGCTACACCGCGGCCACCGTCGATGAACAGCGGGGGGAGGGGGTCTTTGCGCGCAGCCTGGCCGGCCTCCGCCAGCTCAACGCCCTCGGCTACGGCCAGCCCGGCAGCGGCCTGGTGCTGAACCTCGTCTACAACCCCCTCGGCCCCCGGCTGCCGCCTCCCCAGGAGGCCCTCGAGCGCGACTACCGGCGGGAGTTGCTGGCCCGCCATGGCGTGCGCTTCAACAGCCTGCTGGCCCTCACCAACATGCCGATTCAGCGCTTTGCCGCCGTGCTGCGCAGCCAGGGCGAGCTGGAGGCCTATCAGGCGCTGCTGGAGGCGAACCACCAGCCGGCCAATCTCGAGCGGGTGATGTGCCGCACCCTGATCAGCGTCGACTGGCAGGGCTACCTCTACGACTGCGATTTCAACCAGATGCTGCAGCTGCCTGCGGCGGGCCGGCGCCAGCGTCCCCACCTGCGCGACCTGCTGGACCGGGATCCGGCGGGAGACGCCATCGCCGTGGGGTCCCACTGCTTCGGCTGTACCGCCGGGGCGGGCTCCAGCTGTGGTGGCAGCCTGAGCCCTGCCAGCGCGTCTGCCCTGCCGTGACCCAACCCGCCGCTCCAGCGATCAAGGCCGCCGTGCAGGCCTACTACGGCTCCACCCTGCAGAGCAGCGACGACCTGCGCACCAGCGCCTGCTGCGATGCCGGCAGCGTGCCGGATGGGCTCAAGCCCCTGCTGGCGCGCATCCATCCCGACGTGCTGGCCCGCTACTACGGCTGCGGCCTGGTGGTGCCCCCCCTGCTGGAGGGTCTGCGGGTGCTGGATCTGGGCTGCGGCAGTGGGCGGGATGTGTATCTGCTGGCCCAGTTGGTGGGGCCCGGGGGCTCGGTGGTGGGCGTCGACATGACCGCCGAGCAGCTGGCGGTGGCCGAGGGCCATCGGCAGCACCACGCCGAGCAGTTCGGCTACGCCAACGTGCGCTTCGTGTGCGGCGAGATTGAACAGCTCGACCGGCTCGGCCTCGAGCCCGCCAGCTTCGACCTGGTGGTGTCCAACTGTGTGGTGAATCTCAGCACCGACAAGGAGGCGGTGCTCAGCGGCGTGAGGCGTCTGCTCAAGCCCGGGGGTGAGTTCCACTTCGCCGACGTCTACGCCGATCGGCGGGTGCCTGCGGCCCTGCAGCAGGACCCCCTGCTCTACGGCGAGTGCCTTGCCGGGGCGCTCTACTGGAACGACTTCCTGCGCCTGGCCCGCGCCGCCGGGTTCAGCGATCCTCGCCTGGTGGCCGACCGGCCGCTGCTGATCACCGACCCCCAGGTGGCCGCCCGCACGGGCGCCATCGCCTTCCACTCGGCCACCTACCGGCTGTTCAACATCGACGGCCTCGAGGATGCCTGCGAAGACCACGGCCAGGCCGTGATCTATCGGGGCACGGTGCCGGGCCACCCGTCAGTCTTCCCGCTCGACAAGCACCACCGGATCGAGACCGGCCGGGTGTTTCCGGTGTGCGGCAACACCTTCCGCATGCTCACCGAAACGCGCCTGGCGCCCCACTTCAGCGCCATCGGGGATTTCAGCGGCCACTACGGATTCTTTGGGGGCTGCGGCAGCACCTGCCCCTTTGACGGCACTGCAGTGGAGGCCACGGCTGCGGCGGCCCCCATGCCAGCTGAGTCCGTCAGCGCGGGGGGGTGTTGCTGATCGGACTGGAGCTGGCAAGCACGATCGGCAGGGCGCTGCGGTGGAACCAGCCAGGGGGACGGGGAGGCCGGATCAAGCGCCCGAGCAGGGCCAGCAGGGCCCAGGGTTCCGTCGGGGCCCGCCGCACCGGCCAGCAGCCGGCCTGCTGCCCCAGCTGGGCCTGAAGCCGCAGGTGCTGCCGGGGAGAGTGCCAGCTCCAGGTCCCCCCCAGGCGCACCCTGCGGCCCTGGTGCTGAAGCTTCCGGGGAAGCAGCGTGAAGCTCTCTTCTCCCAGGTCTTTCCCCAGGAGACGAATGGGCTGGTGGCTGCAGGAGGGGCCGGCTTGCCAGGCCAGCTCCACCCTCTGCTCGCTGATGGCCTGCACTTGGGCGGTCCAGCATCTGTCTTCCTGGCTCAGCACCACCTCGAGCTGCACAGGGGCGAACCACACCTCCTGGTCGGCCTGGGCAGCGGGGACCCGATCCCAGCAGATCCGCACGGCCGCCAGGAGCATCACGATCGCCAGGCCGCTCCAGGCCAGCGGCACCACCGGGCTCGGCCCCTGCGCCAGCAGCACCTGCGCCCCATTGGCCAGCTGCAGCGCCAGCAGCAGCAGCAGGGGCAGCAGCAGGGGCAGCGCTGGGCTGCTCTCGGCGCCATCGAGGCTCTTGGGGGTGACCCGGAACAGCCGAGGGCGTCCGAGGGCCGTGGCGATCACAGCCCGCAGCAGGGGCGCCAGAAACACCCAGCGGTAGAGCTCAGGCATCAGGGCCGAGCGCGCATCGCGGCTGAACCAGCGCGCCAGCAGCAACTGGGCCAGCAGCAGGGGGAGGGCCGCACTGACCAGCCCCTGATCCCGCAGGAGCAGCGGTGGCACCCCAAGCAGGCCGTAGCTCAGGGGCATCAGCAGCAGCACGAGCTGGGGCAGCACGTTGCACCAGTGCAGGATCCCCTCGAGGAAGGCCAGCCGCTGCAGGGGGGTGAGCCCGGCGATGGTGAGCGGATTGGCGCCGGTGCGCAGGGTCTGGAGGGTGCCGCTGGCCCAGCGGCTGCGCTGGCGGGCCATGGCCATCAGGCTGGGCGGCGCCAGGCCGGCGCTGAGCTTCTCGTTCAGATAGAGCACCCGGTGCCCGGCAGCGCTCAGGCGGATGCCGGTGGCCAGATCCTCGGAGGAGGTGGCCGTCTCGAAGCCACCGACCTGCTCCAGGGCCGTGCGGCGCACCAGGAAGGACGTGCCGGCACAGACCACCGCCCCCACCCCCTGGCGGGTGGGTTCGATCCAGCGGTAGAAGAATTCCTCGTCGGGCATCAGCCAGCGTTCCAGCCCGAGGTTGCGGATCACCGGATCCGCATTCCGGTAGCTCTGGGGGGTCTGCACCAGAGCCACCCGGGGATCGGCGAACAGCCCCACCGTGCGCTTCAGGAAGGGCCCCTGGGGCACCACGTCGGCATCGAACACCGCCAGCAGCTCCCCTTCCATCCGGGGCAGCGCCTGGTTGAGGTTGCCGGCCTTCGCATGGCGGCGGTCGCTGCGGCTCAGGTACCGGCATCCCAGCCGCCGGCAGAGGCGTGCCATCTCCGACCGTTGTCCGTCGTCGAGGAGCCAGACCCGGAACCGGGGGTAGTCGAGGGCCAGGCAGGCCCGCAGGGACTGCTCCACCAGCGCTTCCGGCTCGCCGCAGGTGGGCACCAGCACCTCCACCAGGGGCACGCTTGCCCCAGCCCCGAGTTCCCGGCCCAGCCGCTGGGCCGCCTGCTCAGCCTCCGCGGCCACCGGTGGTTCAGGGAACCAGGCCAGCCCCAGCTGTAGGAGACCATGGCCCAGCAGGGTGGTCTCCGCGGCCAGCAGGAGCAGGCTCAGGCCTGTGGCCAGCGGGCTGCTGATGTTGAGCGTGGCCGTGACCCGCCAGAGGAGGTAGTGGACACTCAGCAGGGCCAGCACGGCTATGGCCATGCGGCGGTGGCTGATCTGCCGTTCTGCCTCGGGACGGCGACGCAGCAGCAGGGCCCAGGCCAACACCACGGCGGCCGGCAGCCAGAGCAGGGGGCCGTTGGTGGCGGGAAAGGCCAATCAGGGCTGGGCGGGGACGGCGGCCGGACACTGCTGGGCAGCGAAATCACAGGCGGTGATCGCCGGCTTCTGCCAGTGCAAGGGGATTTCCAGCAGATCCCGCGGCCCGCTGATGCCCTGGGCCAGGAACACGACGGCCGCCAGCACCGTTGCCGACACATGCAGCCGCCTCCAGCGCGGGCTGCGCTGGGTTTCCGGCTTGGCGGCCATCGCCAGCAGCAGCAGGCCGCAGAGGCCGATGCCCCCCCAGAAATGTGATTGCCAGAAGGCGGGCTCCAGGGGGTTGTCGCCCAGGCGCCACACTTCGGGCTGCAGGCCCAGCCCGATCAGGCCGACCCAGCAGAGGAGGGCGAAGCAGGCCCGATAGGCCGCGGCCCGCACCCGCCACAGGCAGGCCAGGCTCACCGCAGTTCCCAGGGCCACCAGGGCCAACAGCCCCAGGCGGCCCGCCTCGCCGGGGAGGGACGCCGGAGGCACCTTGGTGCCGATCACCACGACCAGTGCGATCAGCACAGAACCCACCACGGTGGAGGTGAGCCAACGGCCGAGATCGGCGTGGTCCTGGCCGGTCTGGGGGGGGAGCTTGGCCTGGCCGAGGCGCCGGGCCCGGGCCTGGAGCCCGAGGCGTGCGGCCATCCCCAGCAGGGGATAGACGAGCACCACGGCGGCCACCGGGTGGATCAGCCAGAGCCAGTCGATCGTCTGCATGAAGGCCAGCAGCCCATGTTCAGGAATTCTGTCCAAGCTCGGTGGCCGCTGCAGGGTGGGGTGCCACCCGGTGGGTTCTCCGTATCCAGCGCCACCCCCACCGGGGCCGGGAT